>NZ_JBGWAB010000020.1:0-88886 GCF_041862025.1 Streptomyces sp. AB3(2024) | reverse complement strand
CCCCCCCCCCCCCCCCCCCCCCCCCCCCCCCCCCCCCCCCCCCCCCCCCCCCCCCCCCCCCCCCCCCCCCCCCCCCCCCGGGCTCCGCCGCGGCAGCTCCGGCCTGGACCCCGCCTCAAGCCCGGGTGAGGCCGGATTTGCCCGGGGGTGACCGGAGTTGTCCCGGTCGGCGGCGGCTCGGGCGGGCCCGCGCGCGGGCCAGGGGGGATCACTTGAGCGTAAGCGGCACCTAAAGGTTGAGCCCCATCGACTCACCTCTGTTGACGCCCGCGCCGCGATGCGGCATTCTTGAGTCCGTTGCACTCAAGTCAGCTGGAGGAATTGAAATGGCACGTGCGGTCGGCATCGACCTGGGCACCACTAACTCCGTCGTCAGCGTTCTCGAAGGCGGCGAGCCCACCGTCATCACCAACGCCGAGGGCGCCAGGACCACGCCGTCCGTCGTCGCCTTCGCCAAGAACGGCGAGGTCCTCGTCGGCGAGGTGGCAAAGCGCCAGGCGGTCACGAACGTGGACCGGACCATCCGCTCCGTCAAGCGCCACATGGGCACTGACTGGAAGATCAACCTGGATGGCAAGGACTTCAACCCGCAGCAGATGAGCGCCTTCATCCTGCAGAAGCTGAAGCGCGACGCCGAGGCGTACCTGGGTGAGAAGGTCACGGACGCGGTCATCACCGTCCCGGCGTACTTCAACGACTCCGAGCGTCAGGCGACGAAGGAGGCCGGCGAGATCGCGGGCCTGAACGTCCTGCGCATCGTCAACGAGCCGACGGCCGCCGCCCTGGCCTACGGCCTCGACAAGGACGACCAGACCATTCTCGTCTTCGACCTCGGTGGCGGCACCTTCGACGTGTCGCTCCTGGAGATCGGCGACGGCGTCGTCGAGGTCAAGGCCACCAACGGTGACAACCACCTCGGTGGTGACGACTGGGACCAGCGCGTCGTCGACTACCTGGTGAAGCAGTTCGCCAACGGCCACGGCGTCGACCTGTCCAAGGACAAGATGGCGCTCCAGCGTCTGCGCGAGGCCGCCGAGAAGGCGAAGATCGAGCTGTCCTCCTCCACGGAGACCACGATCAACCTGCCGTACATCACGGCCTCCGCCGAGGGCCCGCTGCACCTGGACGAGAAGCTCACGCGCTCGCAGTTCCAGCAGCTCACCGCGGACCTGCTCGACCGCTGCAAGACCCCGTTCCACAACGTCATCAAGGACGCGGGCATCAACCTGTCCGAGATCGACCACGTGGTCCTGGTCGGCGGCTCCACCCGCATGCCGGCCGTCGCCGAGCTCGTCAAGGAGCTCACCGGCGGTCAGGACGCCAACAAGGGCGTCAACCCGGACGAGGTCGTCGCCATCGGCGCCACCCTCCAGGCCGGTGTGCTCAAGGGTGAGGTCAAGGACGTCCTGCTCCTCGACGTGACCCCGCTGTCCCTCGGCATCGAGACCAAGGGCGGCATCATGACCAAGCTCATCGAGCGCAACACCACGATCCCGACCAAGCGGTCCGAGATCTTCACGACGGCCGAGGACAACCAGCCGTCGGTGCAGATCCAGGTCTACCAGGGCGAGCGCGAGATCGCGGCGTACAACAAGAAGCTCGGCATGTTCGAGCTGACCGGCCTGCCGCCGGCCCCGCGTGGCGTCCCGCAGATCGAGGTCTCCTTCGACATCGACGCGAACGGCATCATGCACGTCACGGCCAAGGACCTCGGCACGGGCAAGGAGCAGAAGATGACCGTCACCGGCGGCTCTTCGCTCGGCAAGGACGAGGTCGACCGCATGCGCCAGGAGGCGGAGCAGTACGCGGACGAGGACCTGCGCCGCAAGGAGGCCGCCGAGTCCCGCAACCAGGGTGAGCAGCTCGTCTACCAGACGGAGAAGTTCCTCTCGGAGAACGCGGACAAGGTCCCCGGTGACGTCAAGACCGAGGTCGAGACGGCCATCACCGAGCTGAAGGAGAAGCTGAAGGGCGACGACGCGGCCGAGATCCGCACGTCGACCGAGAAGCTCGCCGCGATCAGCCAGAAGCTGGGCCAGGCCATCTACGCCGACGCCCAGGCCGCCCAGGCCGCCGGCGCCCCCGCCGGTGACGCGGGCCAGGCCAAGGCCGACGACGACGTCGTCGACGCCGAGATCGTCGACGACGAGAAGCCGAAGGGTGGCGCTGCCTGATGTCGGAGGAGACCCCGGGCTTCGACGAGAAGCCCGAAGTCCCCGCCGACGGCACGTCCGACGACGCCGCCGAGCCGAAGGCCGCCGCTTCCTCCGGCAAGGAGGAGGCCGCGGCCCCGGCCGGGGACTCCGCAGCAGCAGACGTGGCTCTGCTGGCGCAGCTGGACCAGGCCCGTACCGCTCTGGGTGAGCGCACCGCGGACCTCCAGCGGCTCCAGGCGGAGTACCAGAACTACCGCCGCCGCGTGGAGCGGGACCGGATCGCCGTCAAGGAGATCGCGGTCGCGTCCCTGCTGACGGAGCTCCTGCCGACGCTCGACGACATCGGCCGGGCGCGCGAGCACGGCGAACTGGTCGGCGGCTTCAAGTCGGTGGCCGAGTCGCTGGAGACCGCGGCGGCCAAGATGGGCCTGCAGCAGTTCGGCAAGGAGGGCGAGCCCTTCGACCCGACGATCCACGAGGCCCTGATGCACTCGTACGCGCCGGACGTCACGGAGGACACCTGCGTGGCGATCCTCCAGCCGGGGTACCGGATCGGCGAGCGTACGATCCGTCCCGCGCGGGTCGCGGTGGCCGAGCCCCAGCCGGGCGCGGCACCCGCCGCCAAGTCCGAGTCCGCGGAGGGCGACGAGCCGTCCGACAAGGACACGGATGCCCCCGAAAAGGGCTGACGCACCACATGTAGGGATCCGAGAGGAGGGCCACCGGGGATGAGCACGAAGGACTTCGTCGAGAAGGACTACTACAAGGTCCTCGGTGTCCCGAAGGACGCCACCGAGGCAGAGATCAAGAAGGCGTACCGGAAGCTCGCCCGCGAGTTCCACCCGGACGCCAACAAGGGCGACGCCTCGGCCGAGGAGCGCTTCAAGGAGATCTCCGAGGCGAACGACATCCTCGGCGACGCCAAGAAGCGCAAGGAGTACGACGAGGCCCGCGCGCTGTTCGGAAACGGTGGCTTCCGCCCCGGTCCGGGCGGCGGCGCCGGCTCCTTCAACTTCGACCTGGGCGACCTCTTCGGGGGCGCCCAGGGCGGCGGAGCGGGAGGGGCCGGCGGCTTCGGCGGCGGCCTCGGCGACGTCTTCGGCGGCCTGTTCAACCGCGGCGCCGGCCCGGGTGCGGGGACCCGCGCCCAGCCGCGCCGCGGCCAGGACATCGAGTCCGAGGTGACGCTCTCCTTCACGGAGGCGGTGGACGGCGCGACCGTCCCGCTGCGGATGTCCTCCCAGGCCCCCTGCAGGGCCTGTTCCGGCACCGGTGACAAGAACGGCACCCCCCGGGTGTGCCCGACCTGCGTCGGTACCGGCCAGGTGTCGCGGGGCAGCGGCGGCGGCTTCTCGCTGACCGATCCCTGCGCGGACTGCAAGGGCCGCGGCCTGATCGCGGAGACCCCCTGCGAGGTCTGCAAGGGCAGCGGGCGTGCCCGCAGCTCGCGGACCATGCAGGTCCGGATCCCGGCGGGCGTCTCCGACGGCCAGCGGATCCGGCTGCGCGGCAAGGGCGCTCCGGGCGAGCGCGGCGGCCCCGCGGGCGACCTCTACGTGGTGGTGCACGTGGACGGCCACCCGGTGTTCGGCCGCAAGGGCGACAACCTCACGGTGACGGTCCCGGTGACCTTCACGGAGGCCGCCCTGGGCGCCGACATCAAGGTGCCCACGCTGAACGGCCCGGCGGTCACGCTGAAACTCCCCCCGGGCACCCCCGGCGGACGTACGATGCGGGCCCGCGGCAAGGGTGCGGTCCGCAAGGACGGCACCCGCGGCGACCTGCTCGTCACGGTGGAGGTGGCGGTTCCGACGGAGCTGTCCGACAAGGCCCGCGAGGCCCTGGAGATGTTCCGCGACGCGACGGGTTCCGAGGACCCGCGCGCCCTGCTGTTCGAGTCCGCGAAGGGAGCATGACATGGACGGCCACCGACGACAGCCCCGTTTCGGCAACGGTGCGTACCAGCTCACCGATGAGACCCCGGTCTACGTGATCTCGGTGGCCGCCCAGCTCTCGGGCCTGCATCCGCAGACCCTGCGGCAGTACGACCGGCTCGGTCTGGTCTCCCCGGACCGGACGGCCGGCCGCGGTCGGCGCTACTCCGCCCGGGACATCGAGCTGCTCCGCACGGTGCAGCAGCTGTCCCAGGACGAGGGCATCAACCTGGCCGGCATCAAGCGCATCATCGAACTGGAGAACCAGGTGGCCGCGCTCCAGCAGCGCGTCGCCGAGCTGTCCAGCGCCGTGGACGGGGCGGCCGCCGCCCTCCAGGCCCGCGAGGCCCAGGTGCACGCCTCGTACCGGCGCGACCTGGTCCCGTACCAGCCGCCGCAGCCCGGCAGCGCCCTGGTCGTCTGGCGTCCCAAGCGCCCGATGGACTGACCGCCCGCCGTACGCGTACGAAGGCCCCGCCCGGGGATTGGCGGTTTCTAGGGGTCGTTGCAACACGTGGTCGGTTGTTCAGGCCGCGATGAGTTTATGCAGGCGCTCGGCTGGGGCTTCCCAGTCGAGCGTTTTGCGTGGGCGGCCGTTGAGCTGGGCGGCGACGGCGTCGAGGTGTTCGCGGCTGTGGGCGGACAGGTCGGTGCCCTTGGGGAGGTACTGCCGCAGCAGGCCGTTGGTGTTCTCGTTCGATCCCCGTTGCCAGGGGCTGGCGGGGTCGCAGAAGTAGACCGGGATGTCGGTGGCGACGGTGAAGGCGCCGTGGGCGGCCATCTCGGAGCCCTGGTCCCAGGTCAGCGAGCGAACCGGGTGTGCGGGCAGCGTCTTGACGGTTGCCACAAGGGCGTCGCGGACGTGTTCGGCGCTGCGGCCGTCCGGGAGGTGCAGGAGCATCACGTAGCGGGTCGCGCGTTCGACCAGCGTGCCGATCGCCGAGCCGTTGTCCTTGCCGATGATCAGGTCGCCCTCCCAGTGACCAGGCACGGCCCGGTCTTCCACCTCGGCAGGGCGGTCGCTGATCATGACCATCGGCGTGGAGAAGCGGGGCTGTCGCTGCTGGGCCTGGCGGCGCGGCATGCGCCGGGCACGACCCGACCGCAGGGCCCGGGCCGGCTCGCGGCGTAGCTCGCCGCGGCCCTGGACGTAGGGGGCCTGGTAGATCGTTTCGTGGACCACGTGCATCTCCGGCCTGTCGGGGAACGTCCGGCGCAGACTCTCGCAGATCTGCTCCGGGCTCCACTTCAGGTCCAGGCCGTCCTGGATGAAGTCCCGCAGTGCGGTGTTCCGGCCGATCTTCCCGGGCTTGGGCCGGGGCCGGCGGGCATCCGCCCGGGCCTGGGCCGCGTGGGGCCGGTACTGGCCGCCAACGGGGTGGCGGTTGCGGAGGATCTCCCGGCTGACCGTGGACGGACTACGGCCCAGCTCGGCCGCGATCGCCCGGACCGTGGCCTTCTCCCGCAACCGGCCGGCGATGTGGATCCGGTCCGCCTCCGAGAGGTACCGGGACGGCGCGGAGGCCGCCCGCACCAGATACGCGGGCGGCCTCGGCCGCTTCTTGCGGCCCTCGGGCCGACCGTTACGCCATTCACGGCCGGTCCGAGGGTTGACGCCGACGCGTCGACTCGCATCTACGTTGCCAAATCCCAGCTGCACGAGCCGGAAGTGTTCCTCCCGTTCCCGGTGCAGCTTCCGGGGCCCCTGTTCCTTGCGGCTCCCGCGGATCTCGAAGTCCATTGCATCCCCTGAGCTGGGGTGTTGCAACGACCACTAGAACCCAAGATTCCCGGGCGGGGCCTTCGCGTACCGGCGGCCGTGCGGGCCCCCGCGGAACCCGTGCGGCCGTGTGTGGCCCTGTGCGGCCCTCTCAGGCCTCCGGAAGGTCCGGGGGGCCTTCGGTGTGCAGGATGCCCGACTGGGCGATCAGGAAGCCGAGCTGGGCCCTGCTGCCGCTGCCCAGGGCGGTGGCCAGCCGGGCGATGTGCGCCCGGCAGGTCCGTACGTTCATTCCGAGCCGGCGCGCGATGGCCTCGTCCACGTGCCCCTCGACCAGCAGCTGGGCGATGGACCGCTGGACGCCCGAGATCCCGTCGGGCGTGTGCGTGTAGGTGATCTCGTCGTTGAGCGGGACGGCGCGCCGCCACAGCTGCTCGAAGACCTTGATCAGGTACTCGACGAGCCCGGGGTGGCGCAGCTCCAGTGCCACCCTGCGGTCGTCGCTGACCGGGATGAAGGCCACGGTCCGGTCGAAGATGATCAGCCGTTCGATCAGCTCCTCCAGGGTGCGGATCTCCACCTTGCCCGCGGAGATCCGGTCCACGTAGGCGAGCGTGCCCTGGCTGTGCCGCGCGGTGTGCTGGTACAGCGTTCTTATGCTGATGCCGCGGTCGATCAGCGGAGCGTCCCGTTCCAGGGCCTGGGTGAGGGCCAGGGAGGGCCGGGCGCCGCCCGGCTGGACGGTGAGCACCTCCGTATGACATTCGGCCGTCGCCAGGTCCAGCGCCGCGTTGATCCGTTCGAATCCTTCCAGCACGGTGATGGCGTGCGTGTCCGCGGGGCTCTGCGCGCTGATGGCGAGGAACGGCTCGAAAGCATCGGTGAGATCTACAGCGGTGCGACGGCGGTCCTGGATCTCGCGTTCAATCGGATGCAGCCGTTGCGCCAGTGCAACGGATGGGGGAACCGGACGGAGCTGGTTGGCGTCATCGGGGTCGGGCTGCAGGAGGGCGAATTCAAGCAGGCAGGGAGCCTGTTTGACCTCGCTCCGCGCGATCCGGCCGGTGCTGAGCGCCGCCGCGTACAGCCGCGTTCCCTCAGGGCACAGGGCCGTGACGGAGTGGGGATGTGTCGGGTTTGTCGCACTATTGGGCAAATCTCCACCCCCCAGGGTCCTGAACATGCAAGAACATGATGCATCGTCCCTGTGGCATTGACGTGCCTGAATGAGCCATCGTCTGTCAGGCGGGGGAGAGGATTCCATCAAGTGAGGACGAAGCCGACCATGTATAAGAGAATGCTTCGCTCGGCGCTTGCCGTTGGTTTCTCCGCTGTTGCGGTGTTTGGGACAGTCAGTGCTGTCGGTAGCGGCGTGGGGAGCGCTCCGGCCGGCGACACGGGCTGGACCGCCAGCGGCGCGATATCCAAGTCGGACACGGGGTGGACCGCCACCCCCGCCGGCTTCGACACGGGCTGGACCGCCAACCCCGCCGACATCGACACCGGCTGGACCGCGACCCCCGCCAGCGTCGACACCGGCTGGACCGCGACCCCCGCCAGCGTCGACACCGGCTGGACCGCGACCCCGGCGGACGCCGAGGACAACGGCAAGTTCGACACCGGCTGGACCGCTCTTCCTGCGATGGACGTCTGATGACCCCCGACGACCGCGACTTCCGACGTGAGATGGCTTCCGCCTACCGGTCCGGCTGGCAGTTCATAGACCTCGCGACCGCGATCCCCTACGCGGGCGACTCGCTGATGGTCACCCTCTTCGGCCAGCCCATCGTCGTCGTGCGCGAGGAGGACGAGGACGTCCGCGCCTACCGCTGTCTGCGCCGCCCCCGGGGCGCACCGCAGCCCGTCCGCTGCGAGGTCCGGTACGGCATGGTCTTCGTCAATCTCGATCAGCGGGACCACCAGCTCTTCGAACCCGATATCACCACCGCCACCCCCCGCAGTGCCTGAGGCGATTCCCCCGTCGTTGCAGATCGCCCCAGGTGCTACCCCCACACAACGGCGCCATCGTGGACCTGACCACGATGGCGCCGTTGTGATGTCCGCGTCCAGTGGTTGAACCGGACAATCACATGAGGATCCGCTGAGAACGCCCGGCGGCCCCGGCGGCCCCGGTGGCCCCGGTGGCCCCGGTGGACCCGGACCGCCGTGTCAGGCCCGGCCCATCGCCCGGTCCAGCGTGATCTCCAGGACCACGCGGTCGGGGTTGGGCGAGGGCGTCCGCCCGTACCGCTCCGCGTAGCGCGCGACCGCGTCGGCGACCGACGCCTCGTCCGTACGGACCACCGCGCGCCCCTCCAGGGTGGCCCAGCGGCGGCCCTCCATCTGGCACACCGCCACCCGCGCCGCACCATCCGGGGCGGTCAGGACGTTGCGCACCTTCTTGCTGTGCCTGTTGCTGATCACCCGGGCCAGCCCCGCCCCGGGGTCGTACGTCACGCCCACCGGCACCACGTGCGGCGTGCCGTCGGGCCGCGGGGTGGTCAGGGTGCAGACGTGCCGCTCCCGCCAGAAGGCGAGGTATTCGGGCGTCGGATCGAATACGTCATGGGACATGCGCCGAAGCGTACGTAACTCGCCTTGAGTGGAATAGACTCAACTTTGCAGACGCTGAACGTGTCAGAGTTACGCAGTGCGGTGCACGGTGCACGGCACCCCCGCCGGAGAGGAGAGCCACAGAGTGGAAGCCGAGCTGACGAACAAGAGCCGCGACGCCCTGAACGCGGCCACCAGCAGGGCCGTCAAGGACGGCCACGCCGACCTGACCCCCGCACACCTGCTGCTGGCGCTCCTCGCGGGCGAGGACAACGAGAACGTCACCGACCTGCTCGCCGCGACCGAGGCCGACCAGGCCGCCGTCCGCTCCGGCGCGGAGCGGCTGCTCGCCGCCCTGCCCAGCGTCACGGGCTCCACCGTCGCGCCCCCGCAGCCCACCCGCGAGCTGCTCGGTGTACTCGCCGAGGCCGACGCCGAGGCGGGCAAGCTCGGCGACGACTACCTCTCCACCGAACACCTCCTCATCGCGATCGCCGCCAAGGGCGGGGCCGCCGGTGAGGTCCTTTCCGCACAGGGCGCGACGGCGAAGAAGCTGCTGGCCGCCTTCGAGAACGCACGAGGAGGGCGGCGGGTGACCACCCCCGATCCCGAAGGCCAGTACAAGGCCCTGGAGAAGTTCGGCACGGACTTCACGGCGGCCGCCCGCGAGGGCAAGCTCGACCCCGTCATCGGCCGCGATCACGAGATCCGCCGCGTTGTCCAGGTCCTTTCGCGCCGAACCAAGAACAACCCGGTGCTGATCGGCGAGCCCGGCGTCGGCAAGACCGCCGTCGTCGAGGGCCTCGCCCAGCGGATCGTCAAGGGCGACGTCCCCGAGTCGCTGAAGAACAAGCGGCTGGTCTCCCTCGACCTCGGCGCGATGGTCGCGGGCGCGAAGTACCGCGGCGAGTTCGAGGAGCGCCTCAAGACCGTCCTGGCGGAGATCAAGTCGAGCGACGGCCAGATCATCACCTTCATCGACGAGCTGCACACCGTCGTCGGCGCGGGCGCCGGCGGGGACTCCGCCATGGACGCGGGCAACATGCTCAAGCCCATGCTGGCCCGCGGCGAGCTGCGGATGGTCGGAGCGACCACCCTGGACGAGTACCGCGAGCGCATCGAGAAGGACCCGGCGCTGGAACGGCGCTTCCAGCAGGTGCTGGTCGCCGAGCCGTCCGTCGAGGACACGATCGCGATCCTGCGCGGTCTCAAGGGCCGCTACGAGGCCCACCACAAGGTGGTCATCAACGACAGCGCCCTCGTGGCCGCCGCCACCCTCTCCGACCGCTACATCACCTCCCGGTTCCTGCCCGACAAGGCCATCGACCTCGTCGACGAGGCCGCGTCCCGGCTGCGCATGGAGATCGACTCCTCGCCGCTGGAGATCGACGAGCTGCAGCGCTCCGTCGACCGGCTGCGGATGGAGGAGCTGGCGCTGAAGAACGAGTCCGACCCGGCCTCCATCGAGCGCCTGGAGAAGATCCGCAAGGACCTCGCGGACAAGGAGGAGGAGCTGCGCGGCCTGACCGCCCGCTGGGAGAAGGAGAAGCAGTCCCTCAACCGCGTCGGCGAGCTCAAGGAGCGCCTGGACGACCTGCGCGGCCAGGCCGAGCGCGCCCAGCGCGACGGAGACTTCGACACCGCCTCCAAGCTGCTCTACGGAGAGATCCCGACGCTGGAGCGCGAGCTGGCCGAGGCCACCGAGGCCGAGGCGGAGGCCTCCAAGACCGGCCACTCCAAGGACTCGATGGTCAAGGACGAGGTCGGCCCCGACGACATCGCCGACGTGGTCGGCGCCTGGACCGGCATCCCGGCCGGCCGCCTGCTGGAGGGCGAGACCCAGAAGCTGCTCCGCATGGAGGAGGAGCTGGGCCGCCGCCTGATCGGCCAGGGCGAGGCCGTGCGCGCCGTCTCGGACGCGGTGCGCCGCACCCGCGCCGGCATCGCCGACCCGGACCGCCCCACCGGCTCGTTCCTCTTCCTGGGCCCCACGGGCGTGGGCAAGACCGAGCTGGCCAAGGCCCTCGCGGACTTCCTCTTCGACGACGAGCGGGCCATGGTCCGCATCGACATGTCCGAGTACTCCGAGAAGCACAGCGTGGCCCGCCTCGTCGGCGCCCCGCCCGGCTACGTCGGCTACGAGGAGGGCGGCCAGCTCACCGAGGCCGTCCGCCGCCGCCCCTACAGCGTGGTCCTGCTCGACGAGGTGGAGAAGGCCCACCCGGAGGTCTTCGACATCCTGCTCCAGGTACTCGACGACGGCCGCCTCACCGACGGCCAGGGCCGCACGGTGGACTTCCGCAACACCATCCTGATCCTGACCTCCAACCTCGGCAGCCAGTTCCTGGTGGACCCGGCGACCTCCGCCGAGGACAAGAAGGCCCGGGTCCTGGACGTGGTGCGGGCGAGCTTCAAGCCCGAGTTCCTCAACCGGCTCGACGACCTGGTGGTCTTTTCCGCCCTCACCCGCGACGAGCTGGCCCACATCGCCGAGCTCCAGATCGGACGCCTCGCCCAGCGGCTCGCGGCGCGCCGGCTCACCCTGGACGTCACGCCCGCGGCTCTGGCCTGGCTGGCGGACGAGGGCAACGATCCGGCGTACGGCGCCCGCCCCCTGCGCCGCCTGATCCAGACGGCGGTCGGCGACCGCCTCGCCAAGGAGATCCTCTCCGGCGAGGTCAGGGACGGCGACACCGTCCGCGTCGACGTGGCGGGCGACGGCCTGCTGGTCGGCAAGGTCCTGTAGCCCGTCCGGCACGCCCGGTTTCCGCCCCGGTTTCCGCCCTGCTCCGCGCCCCTGTTCCCGCTCCGGTGTCCGCCCGGAGCGGATCGGGCGTGCGGGGGTGGACACGGGGTGGGACCGATGGGGGAGGATGGCTGTATCCGCACGAAGGGAAGTACACGGTGAGCATCGACCCGGCCTCGATTCCGAACTTCGGGGGTCAGCCCGAACCGCAGGCCACAGGACCGGCGGGCCCCGTCGTCCCCGACCAGGATCTGGTCAAGCAGCTCCTGGAGCAGATGGAGCTCAAGTACGTCGTCGACGACGAGGGTGACCTCGCGGCGCCGTGGGAGGACTTCCGGACGTACTTCATGTTCCGCGGCGAAGGCGAGCAGCAGGTCTTCTCCGTCCGGACCTTCTACGACCGCCCGCACGCGATCGACGACAAGCCGCAGCTGCTCGAATCGATCGACGACTGGAACCGTCGCACCCTGTGGCCCAAGGTCTACAGCCACACGCACGACGACGGCTCGGTCCGTCTGATCGGTGAGGCGCAGATGCTGATCGGCACCGGCGTCAACCTGGAGCACTTCGTGTCCTCCACGGTCAGCTGGGTCCGCGCGTCGATCGAGTTCGACAAGTGGCTCATCGAGCAGCTCGGCCTCGAAAAGGAGGTCGACTCCGCGGAGGGCGACGACAAGACCGACGGCGACGAGGACAACTAGTCGCCGACGGCCCTCACGGAGGTATCCGCGCCACCAGGAGCAGGTACACCCCGTAGCCGTACGAGAGCCCGGCCAGGCAGACGGTCACCCCGACCGCCGTGCGCGGCCGGGCTCTCGCCATGACGGCGGCCAGCGGCAGCAGCAGCGGGAACGCGGGCAGCAGGAACCGCGGCTTCGACTCGAAGAACCCTGCCCCGCCGAAGGTGATCAGCAGCAGGGTCCCGGTGTACGCGAGCAGCGGCAGCGGAGCCCGCTCCAGCACGAGGGCCGCTGCGAGCAGGCCAGCCGCGGCCAGGACGGCCACCGTCACCGTGGTGGCGAGCGCGGTGTGCCCGCCGGTCAGCACCTTCTCCACCGAGCCCAGCGCCCCCGCGCCGAAGTCGAAGCGCGAGCCCCATTGCCGCTGGACGGCGAAGTAGCCGAGCGGGTCGTGCCGGCGCGCCCCGACGGCCAGGACGTACGCGGCCCAGCCCGCCGGCGCCAGCAGGCCGGCCGCCCACACCGCCGGCGCGCGCCGGTCCCGCAGCGCCAGCTCCCGTACGGCCGCCGCCGTCACGGCGGCGGCCACGGCGATCCCGGTGGGCCGGGTCAGTCCGGCCAGCACCGCCAGGGCCGCCGCCCACGCCCAGCGCCCGCGCAGCACGCAGTCCAGGGCCCAGGCGGCGAGGGCGGCCAGCAGCGCCTCGGTGTAGCCGAGGGTCAGCACCACGGAATGCGGCAGCACCGCCCACAGGCCGACGAGCAGCAGCCCGCCCCTGGGGGCCCGCAGGAGCCGCTCCCCGACCCGGTGGACGCCCACGGCGGCTGCGGCGGCGGCCGTCCAGGACACGGCGAGCCCGGCGAGCGCGGTGCCGCCGGCGAGGCGCACCAGGGCGGGGTAGAGCGGGAAGAAGGCGTAGTCGCTCTGGATGGAGCCGGAGGCCCACATCTGGGTCCGGCCGTAGCCGTGGGCGGCGATCCCGAGGTACCAGACGGAGTCCCAGGAGGCGCCGAGCACCCGTACCGGGTCCCGGCCGGCCCACCAGGACCCGACGGCCACCACCAGCACCCCGGCTCCGCGTACGGCGGCGAACACCCCGAGCGCGACGAGGGCCGTCGGGGCCGTGCGCTCCCGTACCCGCGGCCGCAGGGCCACCAGCGTCATGTTCCGCCCGGCTTTCCCGTGCCCACGGCAGTACGCTCGTCCGATGATGCGAACTGCGGGCACTTTCAAGGTCGTCAGTTTCACTCCGGCGTCGCTCGTACCGGAACCGGCGGTGGAGACCGCGCTTCCGGTCGGCGTCGCCACGCTGGAGAAACACTACGAGGGCGAGGGCCTCGAAGGCCGTTCGGCCACGCTCTTCACCGCGGCCTTCGACCAGGCTTCGGGGATCGGCACGTACGTCGCGATGGAGTCCTTCGAAGGCTCCCTCGAAGGCCGGGAGGGCGCCTTCAACTTCGTCCACTCGGCGACCACGGACGGTGGCCCGCACCGGGGCACCGAGCACTTCCTGATCGTCCCGGGCAGCGGTACGGCCGCCCTCGCCGGCATCACCGGTTCGGGCGGCCTGCTCGTCGAGGAGGACGGCACCCACCGCGTCTGGTTCGAGTACCGGCTCCCGGGACTGCCGGGCGCCTAGGCGCGGGGGTGCGGGGGCGCGGCTAGAGCTGCCGCAGGCGGTTGACGGCCTCCTGGAGGACGTCGGTCCGCTTGCAGAACGCCCAGCGGACCTGGGTGGCGCCGGCGGACTTGTCGTCGTAGAAGACCTGGTTCGGGATGGCGACCACGCCGCAGCGGGCGGGGAGGGCGCGGCAGAAGGCGAGCCCGTCCTTCTCGCCGAGCGGTGAGACGTCGGTGGTGATGAAGTACGTGCCCTGCGGGCGGAAGACCTCGAACCCGGCGTCGGCGAGGCCGCCGGCGAGGAGGTCGCGCTTGGCGGCGAGGTCGGCGCGGAAGTCCTCGTAGTAGGAGTCGGGGAGGGCGAGGGCCTCGGCTACGGCGTACTGGAAGGGCCCCGAGGAGACGTACGTCAGGAACTGCTTCGCGGAGCGGACGGCCGAGACGAGGGCGGGCGGGGCGGTGATCCAGCCGACCTTCCAGCCCGTGAAGGAGAAGGTCTTGCCTGCCGAGGAGATGGTGACGGTGCGTTCGCGCATGCCGGGGAGCGAGGCCAGCGGGGTGTGGCCGCCCTCGAAGACCAGGTGCTCGTAGACCTCGTCCGTGACGACGAGGAGGTCCCGCTCTACGGCGAGTTCGGCGATCGCGGCCAGTTCGGCGGGGGTGAGGACGGTGCCCGTCGGGTTGTGCGGGGTGTTCAGCAGGAGCAGCCGGGTGCGCGGGGTGACGGCGTCGCGCAGGGCGTCCAGGTCGGGGCGGAAGTCCGGGGCGCGCAGGGTGAGCGGGACGCGGACGGCTCCGGCCATGGCGATGCAGGCGGCGTAGGAGTCGTAGAACGGTTCGAGGGCGATGACCTCGTCGCCGGGTTCCAGGAGGGCGAGGAGGGCGGCGGCGATGGCCTCGGTGGCTCCGGCGGTGACGAGCACCTCGGTGTCCGGGTCGTAGGCGAGTCCGTAGAAGCGCTGCTGGTGGGCGGTGATCGCCGCGCGGAGTTCGGGGACGCCCGGACCCGGCGGGTACTGGTTGCCGCGGCCGTCGCGGATCGCGCGGACGGCGGCCTCGGCGATCTCGGCGGGGCCGTCGGTGTCGGGGAACCCCTGGCCCAGGTTGATCGATCCCGTGGAGGCGGCCAGCGCCGACATCTCCGCGAAGATCGTCGTGCCGAAGGCGGCCAGCCGGCGGTTGAGGAACGGGCGGTTGCTGCTGCTCGCGGGTGCGCTCATGGCCGTCATCCTGCGGGGAACCTCTGGAGTTGCTCAAGTGCGCTTTGGCCGTGTTGGCCTGCGGGCATCCCCCCTGCACACCGGGACGAGGGGATCCCGGGCCCCGGGGGACCGGGTGTCAGAGAGGGGGCGAGGACATGATCCTTTCCGTGCTGGTCGTCGCGGCCGTGGTGGGCGGCATCGTCCTGATCAAGAAGCTCTTCGGGGGAGGCGGTTCCGGCGGCGGCAGCAGCTCCGGCGGCTGGTGGGCGGGCGGTGGAGGGGGCTCCTCCTGTGGTTCCTCCTCGTCGTGCGGCTCCTCGTCCTCCTGCGGTTCGTCGTCCTCGTGCGGATCGTCCTGCGGTGGCGGAGGGTGCGGGTCCAGCTGACACTGGGAGCTGACACCGGGAGCTGACACCGGAGAGAGGCCTGTCGGGGCCGCGTGAACGGGCGCTCCGGCGGGGACAACTTCCCTGGTACGTCTTCTTGTTCGGGCCGGTGCTACGGCGTACGGGCGGCATGTTGTTGAACACGTGAACCGAGTAGCCCCCGGGGGGATGTAAACCCCGTCAAGTTGGGTAAAAACGCTGTGAGTGCCGTGCCTTTCATGATTCCCTCGGTTGAGTAGACCAGTCCTCGGACCTCCCTGGACTTCCTGTGGACCCGTGCCGGTGTCCCCCCACCCGTTGACTACCGCTGGCGGGCCCCGGCCCATCTCCCTCGCGCGTTTGCGGAGCCGACTCATGCTCACGACCCTCCAGACCACCTATACCGACACGCGTGCCGCCGATCTCGCCTGGGCCCTGGGACGGGAGCGGCTGCCCGCCCTGGCCGTGCTGAACCTCCAGCTCGCGGACGCGAAGGTGGAGTTGCGCCTGCTCGGGGCCTCCCATCAGGTACTCCTGGAGGAGGGCGAGGTGCTCTGTTCGGAGACGGTCGCCTGCATGCCCGGCAGCAGTACGCCGCTGCCGCTCGGCGTGGCCAAGCGGGTGGGCGACTGGGAGTACGAGTTCGCCGCGCGCGTGGAGACCCTCTCGCGCGGCTCCTTCGCGGGGCGGGCCCAGGAGCTGCTCGCGCTGGTCGCGGACCACCCGAACGGCCTAGCGGGCACCTTCCCGGGCGATCCGCACGCGTTCACCGCCCTGCTGGCCCAGCGCTACGAGGGTCAGGTGCGCTGGCGGACCTGGCACGCGTACCCGCAGGAGGGCCAGCTGGTGGCCACCCGGACCCGGGTCGGCGTGCGCACGGGAGTGACCGTCTAGGGCGCGGGCGTTGCGTGCCGGTTGCCCGCCGATTACGCCAACTGGCCTGATCGGTGCGCCAGTTGCACCCATGTGGGTGACAGGGTGTGGGTGGGCGGTGACGTACGGTTCGCTGCATGATCGACCGTTCCGCCCCGCGCGGGGTGCTCCCGGCGCCGGAGCCGCGGGGCGTGCAGCCCGTCCCGGCCGCCCTGCCCGTACGCCCCCGGACCGGCCGACTCCTCGTCCTGGCCACCGTGTTCGTCTGCGCCGCCTGCGGGCTCGTGTACGAACTGGAGCTGCTCGCCCTCGGCTCGTACCTCATCGGGGATTCCGTCACCCAGGCGTCGGTGGTGCTGTCCGTCATGGTCTTCGCCATGGGCGTCGGCTCGCTGCTCGCCAAACGGCTCCGCGGCCGGCCCGCCTTCGGCTTCGGAGCCATCGAGGCCGCGCTCGCCCTGCTCGGCGGCTTCTCCGCGATGGCGCTGTACGCGAGTTTCGCCTGGCTGGGGGAGCCGCGGCCGGCCCTCGTCGCCTTCTCCTTCGCCATCGGGGTGCTCATCGGCGCGGAGATCCCGCTGCTGATGGTCCTCATCCAGCGCGTCCGCCGACAGGACGCCGGCGGGGCCGTCGCCGACCTCTTCGCCGCCGACTACGTGGGCGCCCTCGTCGGCGGGCTCGCCTTCCCCTTCCTGCTGCTCCCGATGGTCGGGCAGCTCACCGGCGCCCTGCTCACCGGCACCGTCAACGCGGTCGCCGGCGGCGGGCTCGTCCTGTGGCTGTTCCGCCGCGACCTCAGCCGCCGCTGCCGCTGGCTGCTGATCGTCACCAACGCCACCGTCCTCGCCGTCCTCGCCTCCGCGACCCTGCTCGCCGACGACTTCGAACGGGTCGCCCGCACCGCCGTCTACGGCGGGGAGGTCCGCGTCGCCGTGCAGACCGGAGTGCAGGAACTGGTGCTGACCGGCCCGGCCACCGGCTCCCCGCGCTCCCTCGACCTCTACCTCGACGGCCGGCTCCGGGTCTCCGGCTACGACGAGTACCGCTACCACGAAGCCCTCGTCCACCCCGCCATGACCGGCCCGCACGCCCGCGTGCTGGTCCTCGGCGGGGGTGACGGACTCGCCGCCCGCGAGGTGCTGCGCTACCGCGACGTCGTCTCCGTCACCGTCGTCGAGCTCGACCCCGGCGTGGTCCGACTCGCCCGCACCGACCCCATGCTCTCCGCGCTCAACGCCAAGGCCTACGAGGACCCCCGGCTCGGCGTCGTCACGCAGGACGCCTTCCGCTGGCTGCGGGGCCCGGCAGCCCGGGACCGCTTCGACGTCATCGTCTCCGACCTCCCCGACCCGGGCATCACCCCGAGCACGAAGCTGTACTCGCAGGAGTTCTACGGGCTGGCCGCGCGCGCCCTGAACCCCGGCGGGCGGCTCGCCGTCCACGCCGGGCCCCTGACCACCCGGCCGCGCACCTACTGGACCGTCGACTCCACCCTCCGGGCGGCCGGGCTGCTCACCACCCCCTACAGCGCGGGCGGCCGCCTCACCGGCTTCGCCGCCGGCCCCGACCGCACCGCCGGGGTCACGGGCTCGCCCCCGCAGGACTGGGGCTTCGTACTCGCCGCCCGCGAGCGCGTCCCGGAGCTGCGGGTCGACCGGGACACGCCCGCCCTGCGCGCCGTGTCCACCCGGGCCCTGCGGGACTCCGCCCGGGACGCGGCCCGGACGCGGCTGACCGGGCTCCCGCCCTCGACGCTCCCGCACCCGCGCTACTCCTGATCCCGGCCCGCCGGGGCCCGGGACTGTCGTGTCCGTGTGCACGGACGGGTCACGTCGGTAGGCTCGACCACATGGAGCATCAGGTGTTCGTTCCGGTACCGGCAGACGATCTCCGCGCCCTGCTGCGCGATCCCGCCCGGGTGGCCCGCTGCGTCCCCGGGCTCCAGCAGGACGCCGACACGGCGGCCGGGCCGCTCGCCGGGCGGCTCAGGGTGCGGGTCGGCGGGAGCACGGTGACCTACCGGGGGGCGCTGTCCCTCACCGAGCCGGAGCCCGGCCGCTTCGCCGCCGGGGGCGAGGGCGCCGAGGTGCGCGGGAGCGGCACCGTCAAGCTCGCCCTCGGCCTGCGGCTGATCCCGCACGAGGGCGGTTCCCGGCTGGAGTTCACGGCGGAGGCCACCGTCGACGGACGCGCCGCCGCCTTCGAACCCGAGGCCACAGCCACCGCCGCCCGCAGGCTCCTCGACCGGCTCGCCGGGAACCTCGCCGCGGCCGCCGGACCCGGCCCCGAACGCGACGCCCGGCCGCGGCCGCAGGACCCGGTGGCGGAGGCGGAAGAGGCGGAAGAGGCGGAAGAGGCAGAAAAGGCGGCGCAGGCGAACGGGGCGGACGACAGCGCGGGGAACGGTGAGGAGGGGGAGGCCGGGCCCGGGGCCAGCGCGTCCGTGTTCGAGACCGAGGTGCCGCCCCCTTCCCCGGACCCCTTCGCGGAAGCCGGCTTCATCGAGGCGCCCGGAGCCGACGGGGCGCCCGAGCCCGCCGACACCGGCGCCGCCCCGGGTGCTTCGGGCGGCTCCGCCCGCCCCCCGGCCGAGGCCGCCCACGCCCGCCGCACGATGATCGGCCGCAGTGCCGAGGAGGTCGACCACGCGCCCCCGCGCGGCCGTTACGCCCCCGTACCGGCCCCCTCCACCGTCGGCGCGGGAGTCGGCATGCGCTGGATCGCCCCGGCGGCGGCCCTGGCCCTGGCCTCGGCCGTCGTCGTCGGAAGGGTGTTGCGCCGCCGCCGCTGACGGGCCGTAGGGTCGGCGTATGAGTACGCGACTGAGCGCCGGCGGCGCCGACATCACCATCGACCGGGAGAACGGCTGCCGGATCAGCAGTCTGCGCGTCGACGGCACCGAGCTGCTGCGCCAGGGCCCGCACTTCGGGTCCTTCCCCATGGTCCCCTGGTGCGGCCGGACGGCGAACGGGCGGTTCCACGACGGGGCGACCGTCCACCGGCTGCCCCTGAACCACCCCCCGCACGCCATCCACGGCTTCGGCCGCGACGCCTCCTGGAAGCCCGCCGGGGTGAGCGCGACCCGGGCCGCCTTCGTCTACGACCTCGCCGACCCGTGGCCGTACGCGGGCCGGGTGACCCAGGTCTTCGAGCTCACCGAGGACGCGCTGACGCTCACCATGGGCGTGGAGACGTACGAGGACTCCTTCCCGGCGCAGGCGGGCTGGCACCCCTGGTTCCAGCGCGTCCTGACGCCCGGCGGGCCCGAGGCGCAGATCGCCTTCGATCCGGCCTGGCAGGAGGAGCGCGGCGAGGACCACATCCCGACCGGCCGCCGCACCGCCCCGAAGCCGGGCCCCTGGGACGACTGCTTCGGCATGCCCGAGGGGGTCGACGTCACCCTCACCTGGCCCGGTCAGCTGGAACTGAAGGTCACCAGCCGGGCCGAATGGGTGGTGGTCTACGACGAGCAGCCCGAGGCCGTCTGCGTCGAGCCACAGTCCGGGCCGCCGAACGGCCTGAACACCCTCCCGCAGCTGGTCACCCCCGTCGACCCGCTGGAGATCTCCAGCACCTGGACCTGGCGGCGGCTCCCGTAGGGCGCAATTAAGCTCGGGGCATGACTGACGTACGCGATGCGCTTCTGCAGCAGATCAAGGACAAGGCCGTCGTGCACGGCAAGGTGACCCTCTCCTCCGGCAAGGAGGCCGACTACTACATCGACCTCCGCCGGATCACCCTCGACGGCGAGGCGGCCCCGATGGTCGGGCAGGTCATGCTCGACCTCACCGCCGACCTCGACTTCGACTGCGTCGGCGGCCTGACCCTGGGCGCCGACCCGGTGGCCACCTCGATGCTCCACGCCTCCGCCGCCCGCGGCGCGCGCCTCGACGCCTTCGTCGTCCGCAAGGCGCAGAAGGCCCACGGCATGCAGCGCCGCATCGAGGGCACCGACGTCAAGGGCAAGCGCTGCCTGGTCGTCGAGGACACCTCGACCACCGGCGGCTCCCCGCTGACCGCCGTCGAGGCGGTCCGCGAGGCCGGCGGCGAGGTCGTCGCCGTCGCGACCATCGTGGACCGGGGCGCGGCCGACGCCATCGCCGCGGCCGGGCTGCCGTACCTGACCGGCTACCGGCTGGGCGACCTGGGCCTCTCCTGACCCCCGGTCCGGCTCGGGTCCCGCTCGTGGGGATGCTGCGCGACGACTCGTGACGAAGGTCCCGAGACGCCGCTGAGCCGGTTCTGACCTGCCCTTTTCGGATCGGGCGGAGTGTTTCACGTGAAACACTCCGCCCGCTTCGCACTCCGTCGGGTGGTGAGGGGGGTGGAGTGGCGCGCCGAGTCTGGAAAGATAGGCGCGACGATGACGTCGCCCCCAGGTCAGGGCCCGCAATCAGCACCCTTCCCCGCACAACCAAGGAGCGGACAGATGCCCATCGCAACCCCCGAGATCTACAACGAGATGCTCGACCGGGCGAAGGCAGGCAAGTTCGCCTACCCGGCCATCAACGTGACCTCGACCCAGACCCTGCACGCCGCGCTGCGCGGCTTCGCGGAGGCCGAGAGCGACGGCATCATCCAGATCTCCACCGGCGGTGCCGAGTTCCTGGGTGGCCAGTACAACAAGGACATGGTCACCGGCGCTGTCGCCCTGGCCGAGTTCGCGCACGTCGTCGCCGCCAAGTACGACGTCACGGTCGCGCTGCACACCGACCACTGCCCCAAGGACAAGCTGGACGGCTACGTACGTCCGCTCCTGGAGGTCTCCCGCGAGCGCGTGGCCCGTGGTCTGAACCCGCTCTTCCAGTCGCACATGTGGGACGGTTCCGCCGAGACCCTGGCCGACAACCTGGCGATCGCCCAGGAGCTGCTCGCCCTGGCCGCCGCTGCGAAGATCATCCTTGAGGTCGAGATCACCCCGACCGGTGGCGAGGAGGACGGCGTCAGCCACGAGATCAACGACGAGCTGTACACCACCGTCGAGGACGCGCTGCGCACCGCCGAGGCCCTGGGCCTGGGCGAGAAGGGCCGCTACCTGCTGGCCGCCTCCTTCGGCAACGTGCACGGCGTCTACAAGCCGGGCAACGTCGTCCTGCGCCCCGAGCTCCTCAAGGACCTCCAGGCCGGCGTCGGTGAGAAGTACGGCAAGGCCTCGCCGTTCGACTTCGTCTTCCACGGCGGCTCGGGCTCCACGGCCGAGGAGATCGCCACCGCGCTGGAGAACGGCGTCGTGAAGATGAACCTCGACACCGACACCCAGTACGCCTTCACCCGCCCGGTCGCGGACCACATGTTCCGCAACTACGACGGTGTCCTGAAGGTCGACGGCGAGGTCGGCACGAAGTCCACCTACGACCCGCGCACCTGGGGCAAGCTGGCCGAGGCCGGCATGGCCAAGCGCGTCGCGGAGGCCTGTGCCAACCTGCGCTCCGCCGGTACCAAGCTGAAGTAGGCAGTCAGCACCGAGGACCCGAAGGGGGTCCGCCGGTCCGCAACGGACCGGCGGACCCCCTTTGTCATGGACCGGAATCCCCACCTCCGACCCGTTCTGCTGCCCTTTCGGGCAGGGTGTGGCGGCGGATGCCCGGCAATCTGATCGAGCGGGACCGGGTCGGTGGACTTGTGGCCACGCGATGGTGTGGAATCTAGACACAAAAACGTACCCGTGAGGATGTAAAGCCGGCGGGCCAGGAGAAGGCGACGCCAGACATGAGGACAAAGCGACCCCAGGTGAAGCAGGACCGGGCGGTGCGCACGCGTCGGGCGATCCTGGAGGCGGCGGCCGAGGTCTTCGAGGAGCGCGGCTACGACCCGGCCAAGCTCTCGGACATCGTCAACATCGCGAAGGTCACCAAGGGCGCCCTCTACTTCCACTTCGACTCCAAGGAAGCCCTGGCCCAGGCGGTCATCGACGCCCAGAACGAGACGCAGCCGCCGACGGTCCCGCAGCCCTACAAGGCGCAGGAGTTCGTGGACATCGGCATGGTCTTCTCGCACCGGCTGCGGCACGAGACGCTGATCCGGGCGAGCGCCCGGCTCTCGCTGGAGCACGTCGGCGCCCAGCTCGACCGGGCGGCCCCGTACCAGGCCTGGATCGACCAGCACGCGGCCCTGCTGGAAGAGGCGAAGGAGCGGGGCGAGCTGCTGCCCAACGTGGACACGGTGGTGCCGTCGCGGCTGATCGTGGGCGCGTACGCGGGGCTCAACACCATGTCCCAGATGCTGCGCCTGGACCTGGACGCGCAGGTGTCGGAGCTGTACACCCACGTGATGCCGAACGTGGTGGTGCCGGCCGTGGCGATCCGGCTCGACACCCGGCCGGGGCGGGGTGCGCGGGCCCTGTTCGGTCCGGAGGGCGTCCACGCGTGCCGGGTGGGTTGCGCGGGCGGGGTGGACCCGGGTGAGGTGGACCCGGGCGAGGCGGACCCGGGCGAGGCGGACCTGTGCGGGGAGGCCTCCGGCTGAAACGGCGTTCGGGCGGGCCTCCCCTTCCCGAGAAGATCCTTCCGGGTATTATTTTTTTGCTGCCTGCCCAGGGAGGACCACGTGGACATTGAAGTGCTCGGCCCCCCTCGGGTCACCGAGAACGGTGTGCCCATCACGGCTCCCACGCCGGAGTCCCGGCACGTCCTCGCGGTCCTCGCGGCCTGTCCCGACCGGGTCGTGCCGGTCTCCGTGCTCGCCGACGAACTCGCCTCCCGCGTCCCGCCCGAGCACGCCCGGGCCGTCCTGCACACCGCCGTACGCCGCCTCCGCGAGCGGATCGCCGAGGCGCTGGGCCCTTCTTCGGTACGGACTCCCGAAACGGTGCTCTCCACACGTCCCGGCGGGTATCTTCTCGACACCGGCGGCGGACGCTGCGACGTGCGGGAGTTCGAGCGCGAGGCCGGGGCCGGCTACCGGGCCATGGGACGCGGGGATTCCGCCCGGGCCGCCGCCCGGCTCCGGCGGGCCCTGGACCTGTGGACCGGCCCCGCCCTGGACGGGATCGCGGCCGGCCCCTGGCTCCGCGGGCGCATCGCCGTGCTCGACGCCGACCGGCTCTCCGTACTCGGCCAGTGGGTCGAAGCGGAACTCGCGCTCGGCCGCCACCGCGAACTGCGCCTGGCCCTGGCCGGTCTGCGCGGTGCCGGAGCGGGACGCCCCGGCGATGCCTACCTGGCCGCCCTGCGCCGGGCCGAAGAGCGCGCCCTGGCCCCGCGCCCCGCGCCGACGGGCCTGACCCTGGCCCCGCTCCCGGCCCTGGCCTGCGCCTCCCGGCCCTGACGCCCGGCCCCTGACGCCCGGCCCCCGGCCCCCGGCCCCCGACCCCCGACCCCCGGCCCCCGACGCCCGACGCCCGACCTCCGCCCCCGACGCCCGGCCCGGCCTTCGTTCCGCCCGGTCTCCGGGTCCGGCGGACGGCCGGTCCGGTGCCCCCGCGCGCCTTGCTTGACCCCTCGCCGCACGGAACCTAGGTTCGGGAGCCGGGCGGAAAGCAGCTGGTCGGACGGGGGATGGCGGAATGCCGGGGGACGAATCGGGCGCACTGTCCGTACTGGAACTACTCGCGGCGGACGCCCCACCGGACCGGTACGACGCCCTGCTCGCCGAAGCCCACGTCACGGGCACCGACGAGGAGGCCCTCGCGGAACTCGCCCGCGCCGTGGAACTGGCCCGCTCGGTCCGGGCCGGCACCGTCCGCCGCGAGCAGCGCGAAGCCGCCCTCACCGCCCTAGTGGACACCGCGCACGACCTCACCTCCCCCTACGACATCGACGGCCTGCTCCGTCTGATCACCCGCCGCGCCCGGCGCCTCCTGGGCTTCGACATGGCCTGGCTCTCGCTCAGCCGCCCGGACGGGTCCGCGTACGTACGCACCTCCGAGGGCGAGACCACCGCCCTCAACGTCGGCCTCGAACTGGGCACCGGTCGGGGCCTCGGCAGCATCGCCCAGGCCCGCCGCTCCCCGGTGTGGACCGCCGACTACCTCGCCGACCCGGCCATCGCGCACGCCCCCGGCATCGACGCCGTCGTCGAGGCGGAGGGCCTGCACGCGATCATCGCCGTCCCGCTGCGGCGCGGGGATTCCAGCCTCGGCGCCCTCTACGGCTCCGACCGCGCGGTACGGCATTTCACCCCGGACGAGATCGGCATCATGCTCTCCCTCGCCGACCTGGCCGCCGTCGCCATCGAGAAGGCCCGCCTGCTGGAGCAGACCCGGGACGAGGTCACCGAGCTGGAGGCCTTCGGCTCGCGCACCAACACCGCCCTCACCCGGGTCCGTTACCTGTGGGAGTGCCACGCCCGGCTGGCCGGCCTGGTCCTCGACGGGGCCGGGCTGCCCACCCTCGCCCGTGCCACCGCCGACGCGCTGGACGGCGTGCTCCAGGTACGGGACCCGGGCGGCCGGCCGCTGACCGCCACCGGTGAACTGCCCGGTCTGGACGAGGAGGCGGTGGCCAAGGCGGCCCTCCAGGCGCTGACCGACCGGCGGCCGGTCCGGCTGCCCGGCGACCTGTGGCTGGCCCCCGTACTCGCCGGCGCCGAGGACCTCGGGGTGCTGCTGCTGAGCGCGTCGGCGCCCCTGGCCGATGAGGACGTCCGGCTGCTCCAGCTCGCCGCGCAGTCCGTGGCCTCCCTCATGCTGATCCAGCGCGGCACCGCCGCCGCCGAAGGGCCCGTGCACGACGAACTCCTCGCCGACCTGCTGGAGCGGCCGCACTCCGTCGACCTGCACCTGCTGGAGCGCACCCGCCGGCTCGGCATCGACCTCGACCGCCCGCACGTGGTGGTCGTCGCCCGGCCCGAGGGCGGCGAACTGGGCAAGGCCGTCGCCTGGGCGTCCTCGTACGCGTACCGGGCGGGCGGCCTCAAGGGCGTCCGCCGCGGCTGCATCGTCCTGGTGCTGCCCGGCACCGACGCCTCCGCCGCCGCGCACCGGGTCTCCGGCGAACTCTCGCCGCTCCTCGGCCACGCCGTCTCCACGGGCGCCGCGGGACCCACCGCCGCCGCGGGGGAGGTGGCCCGCGCGTACGCCGAGGCCGTGCGCTGCCTGGACGCGCTGACCGCCCTGGACGGGGTCGGCGGTACGGCCTCCCTGCGCGAACTGGGCTTCCTCGGGCTGCTGTTGTCCGCCGACCACGACGTGGAGTCCTTCATCGCCGCGACCATCGGCCCCGTCCTGGAGTACGACACCGACCGGCTGACGCACCTGACCCGCACCCTGGAGGCCTACTTCGCCTCCGGGGCCAGCCCCACCCACGCCGCCGAGGCCCTGCACGTACACACCAACACGGTCTCCCGCCGCCTGGAGCGCATCGCCGAACTGCTGGGCCCGCACTGGCAGAAACCCGCGCAGGCCCTCGAAATCCAGCTGGCGCTGCGGCTGCGCAAGGCCCGTACCGTCCTCCACGACCGCCGGACCGCCGCGCACCAGGCCGAACAGGCAGGTTAGGGCGGGGAGCCCGAACGGTGCGGGCGGGCGGCCGGCCGGGTGGGCAGGCAGGTGGGCAGGCGGCCGGGTGGTCCGTGTCCGCCTACGCCGTCAGGGCGCGGGCGGCGTGGGCGATCGAGGCCAGCGTGACGTGACGGTGCCAGCCGGGCAGGGCGCGGCCCGTGAAATCGCGCAGCCCCGCCTCGCGGCCGCTGTGTTCGGCGGCGCAGTCCACGCGCAGCGCCTGCTTGGCGAGCCGCAGCAGCGGGCCCACGGGAAGGCGCACCAGGTCCGTCACCCACATCTGCGCAGGTTCGCGGCGCGGGTCCGTCCACTCGCCGACCAGCAGCAGGTGTCGTCGGCGGGCCGGGGACGGGTCGGGCATCATCACGCGCACGGCCACCGCGAGGGTGCTGCGGTGGCGGCCCCGCGGGTGCGCGGGGTCCGGGTCGGTCCACTCCACCGGGGTGCACAGGCCGCGCACCGACCGCAGGACCTCGCGGGCGCCGCGCGGGCCCGCGCCGTGGCCGGGCAGCGCCGGGTCGGTGACGAGCAGCGGGGTCGCGGGGTCGACGCGGGCGATCACCGGCAGCCCGGCCTCCGCGAAGCGGTTCATCGTCGAACGGGTGCCGATGTGCCGGACGTCCAGCACCACGGGGCGGGGCGCGCCCGTGGTGCGGCGCACGGTCGCGATGACGGCGGCGGTGGCGGACTCCTCGTACGCGGCCTCCTCGTACGCTGCCCGTGCGGCGAGGGCGCCGGGCGCGGAGGTGTCCGGGCCCGCGGGCGCCTGCGTCTCCGGGAGGAACATCCGCCAGCCGACCGGCGTCACCAGCCCGGCGGACGCGAACCAGGTTCCGAAGGCCTGCTGACCGCGGAACATCTGTCCCTGGTGCGGGTCGAAGCGGTGCGCCACGCCCACCGAGTGCTCGCCGCCCTTGGGGATCGCCATCGGCTGCGCCACCCAGGCGGTCGGCGTGGCGGTGGCCTCCAGGTAGCCGGAGAGGGCGCCGCGGATCGGTTCCCAGTCCCAGGTGGAGCTGGAGATGAAGTGGTGCATGCTCTGCTCGGCGGCCCCTCCGCCC
This sequence comes from Streptomyces sp. AB3(2024), assembly GCF_041862025.1. Lineage (NCBI taxonomy): Bacteria > Bacillati > Actinomycetota > Actinomycetes > Kitasatosporales > Streptomycetaceae > Streptomyces > Streptomyces sp. AB3(2024). The sequence continues at coordinate 62,536 of NZ_JBGWAB010000020.1, read as the reverse complement.
ACCTGCCCGGCGATCCCGCGCATCGACTTGCGGCCCGGGAGGGCCAGCAGCCCCCGTACGTACCGTCGGCCCTTCTCGCGCTGGTCCCTGCGGCGCAACGAGCCGAAGACGGCGGCGCAGAGGTCGTCGGCGGCCTCGTGCGCGGCGGCCGTGGCCGGTTCCCCGGTCCCTCCGCCGGCCCCGCCGGGCGTTCCGCCGCGGTCCGCTGTGATCGTCCCCGTACCCGTGACGGTGCTGCTGCTCATGATCGTTGCCACGACGTGTCCCCCTAGACGCGCATCGACTACACCCCCACCGTCCTTCGAGTACCCCTCTTCCGGGGAGGTGCGCCGGGCACCGCACTTGGCCCGAACGTGGTGGGGACCCCACCACCCCCCGCCTCGGCCCCCGACTTGACGGACTGCCGGAACGGCCCTGGCCCGTCGCCCGGGGATCCGGCACGGTCCTGTTCCGGGCCCCGGTGGCCCCCCACGGACCGCGGTGCCGGGGCCTGCCCCCCGGCACCGCACCGCCGGGCGTACGACATCGGCACGAGAGGCGGGGCGGCAGGGTGCAGTTCGGGATCTTCTCGATCGGTGAGGTGGCCCCCGATCCCCTGGGCGGCCGGACACCGACCGAGTACGAGCGGATCAAGGCCATGACCACCCTCGCCGTCCGGGCGGAGGAGGCCGGCCTCGACGTGTTCGCCGTCGGCGAGCACCACAACCCGCCCTACGTCTGCTCCGCGCCACCGACCCTGCTCGCCCACGTCGCCGCCCGTACCCGCCGGCTCGTCCTGTCCACCGCCACCACCCTCGTCACCACGAACGACCCCGTGCGCGTCGCGGAGGAGTTCGCGCTGCTCCAGCACCTCGCCGACGGCCGCGTGGACCTGATGACCGGCCGCGGCGACACCCCGGACGTCTACCCCTGGTTCGGCCAGGACCTGCGCCACGGCCACGAGCTGGCCCGGGAGAACTACGCCCTGCTGCACCGGCTCTGGCGCGAGGAGCAGGTCGACTGGCGGGGCCGCTCCCGCGCCCGCCTCGACGGCTTCACCTCCACGCCCCGCCCGCTGGACGGCGTACCGCCCTTCGTGTGGCACGCGGCGCTGCGCTCGCCGGAGACCGCCGAGCGGGCCGCGTACTACGGCGACGGCTTCTTCGCCGACAACCTCCACGGACCCGTCGAGCACCACGCCCGCCTCGTGGACCTGTACCGGACCCGGTACGCCGAGCACGGCCACGGCACGGCCGAGCAGGCCGTCGTCGGGATCGGGGGGCAGGTCTTCGTGCGCCCCCGCTCGCAGGACGCGGTGCGCGAGTTCCGCCCGTACTTCGACCGCTCCCCGGCGTACGGGGGCCGGTACTCCCTGGAGGAGTGCGCGGCCCGGACCCCGCTGGTCGTGGGCAGCCCCGACGAGGCCGTCGAGAAGATCCTCGGCTTCCGGGAGGCCTACGGGGACTACCAGCGCCAGCTCTTCGCCGTGGACCACGGGGGGTTGCCGCTGAAGACCGCCCTGGAACAGGTCGACCTGCTGGGGGAGCGGATCGTCCCGGTGCTGCGCCGCGAGCTGGCCGTGGGCCGCGCGGCGGCCGCCCCGCCGGGGCCCCGGCACCCGGCGGCACGGCCCCGGGCGGGCGCCCTGCGGTGAGCACCCGGCCCCCGGGCGCGCGGCCCATCGGACACACTGAGGCCATGTCGATTCACCAGAACCTGCTCGGGGGCCCCGCCCCCACCCACCTGCCCGACGAGCCCGCGCCCCGCGAGGCCCTCGCCGCCGGGACCGACCCGGCCGAGGTCGCCGCCGCGCACCCGACCTCCTCCCTCGCCTGGGCCACCCTCGCGGACCGCGCCTTCGAGGCCGGCCACACGGTCGAGTCGTACGCGTACGCCCGCACCGGCTACCACCGGGGCCTGGACGCGCTGCGCCGGGCCGGCTGGAAGGGCCACGGGCCGGTGCCGTGGGAGCACGAGCCGAACCGCGGTTTCCTGCGCGCCCTGCACGCCCTGGCCCGCGCCGCCGGGGCCATCGGCGAGAAGGAGGAGTACGAGCGCTGCTCCACCTTCCTGCGCGACTCCTCGGCCACGGCCGCGGACACGCTCGTATAACTGCCGGCGTTCGCCCTAGAGGGCTTCCGGATCCCCTGCTTATGATGCGAGGCAGGGGACCGGGGCTCCACTTACCTCACGGAAGGAGCGGACCGCTACCCGGAAGCACGTGTCGAGGAGACAGAAATGTCGCACGCCCTTGATGCCTCCGGAGCCGGTTCGGACACCCCGAACCTCGACTTCGCCGGCACCACCCCGTACGAGGACTACGTCCAGGCAGACGTCCTCACCCACCTCCAGCACCTCCGCTCGGACGACCCCGGCGAGATGGTCTTCCTGGTCACGACCCAGGTCATGGAGCTGTGGTTCACGGTCATCGTCCACGAGTGGGAGACGGCGGCCCGCGCCCTGCGCGAGGACCGCATCCCGGTCGCGATGGACGCGCTGAAACGATCCCTCCGCGAGCTGGAGGCTCTGAACGCCTCCTGGCGGCCCCTCGCGCAGCTCACCCCCTCGCAGTTCAACGCCTACCGCTCGGCGCTGGGCGAGGGTTCCGGTTTCCAGTCGGCGATGTACCGCCGGATGGAGTTCCTGCTGGGCGAGAAGTCGGCGTCCATGCTGGTCCCGCACCGGGGCGCGCCGCGCGTCCACGGGGAGCTGGAGAAGGCCCTCCAGGAGCCCAGCCTCTACGACGAGACCCTGCGCCTGCTGGCCCGCCGCGGCCTGCCCGTCCCCCAGTCGGTCCTGACGCGCGACCTCGCGCTGCGCTACGAGCCGTCGGCGGAGGTCGAGGCGGTCTGGACGGCCCTGTACGCCGAGCCCGACGGCGGCCACGCCGACCTGCACCGGCTGGGCGAGGTCCTCACGGACGTCGCGGAACTCGTCTGGCGCTGGCGCAACGACCACCTGGTGGCGACCCGCCGCGCGATGGGGGCGAAGACGGGCACGGGCGGCTCCGCCGGGGTGACCTGGCTGGAGAAGCGCGCCACGAAGAACGTCTTCCCCGAGCTCTGGACGGCCCGCAGCCATGTCTGACACCGACGCCACGACCGACCTGGCGGAGCGCGCGGCGCGGCTCGACGCCCTGGACGGCCTCGCCAAGCTCCGTGAGCGCTTCACCCTCCCCGACGGGGTCGTCTACCTCGACGGGAACTCCCTCGGCGCGCTTCCGGCCGCCGTCCCCGACGCGCTGGCAGACGTCGTCCGCCGCCAGTGGGGCGAGCTCCTCATCCGGTCCTGGGACGAGAGCGGCTGGTGGACCGCCCCCGAGCGGATCGGCGACCTCATCGCCCCGCTCGTCGGCGCGGCCCCCGGTCAGGTGACGGTCGGCGACTCCACCAGCGTCAACCTCTTCAAGGCCCTGGTCGGCGCCGCCCGTATGGCCGTACCCGGCCGGACGAAGCTGCTGGTCGACGCGACCACGTTCCCGACGGACGGCTACATCGCCGCCTCCGCCGCCCGGCTGACCGGCCTGGAACTCGTCCCCGTCGACCCCGCCGACGCGCCGCGCGCGATCGACGGCGACACCGCCGTGGTGCTGCTCAACCACGTCGACTACCGCAGCGGCCGGCTCCACGACCTGCCCGGCCTCACCGCGGCCGCGCACGCCGCGGGCGCCCTGATCGTCTGGGACCTGTGCCACAGCGCGGGCGCCCTGCCGGTCGGCCTCGACGCGCACGGCGTCGACCTCGCGGTGGGCTGCACGTACAAGTACCTCAACGGCGGGCCCGGCTCCCCGGCGTACGTGTACGTGGCCGCCCGCCACCAGGGCGCCTTCGACTCCCCGCTCCCCGGCTGGAACAGCCACGCCGAGCCGTTCGCGATGACCCCGGGCTACGAGCCGGCCGAGGGCGCGGCCCGGGCGCGCGTCGGGACGCCGGACATCCTGTCCATGCTGGCGCTGGAGTCGGCCCTCGGGGTGTGGGAGGGCGTGGCGGTCGAGGACGTCCGCGCCAAGTCCCTCGCGCTGACGGACTTCTTCCTGGAGTGCGTGGCCCGGTACGTCCCGGAGGGGAAGATCGAGGTGGTCACCCCGGCCGGGCACGCCGAGCGCGGCAGCCAGGTCTCACTGCGGGCCGAGGGGGCCCGCGAGGTGATGGCCGAGCTCATCTCCCGCGGGGTCGTCGGGGACTTCCGGGCGCCCGATGTCCTGCGCTTCGGGTTCACCCCGCTCTACGTCGGTTTCGCCGATGCGGAGCGCGCCGCGCGCACGCTGGGTCACGTTTTCGGGTGACGCCCTAGCGAAACGTCACTTCGACGGGTGTGGCGAACGAGCGGGCGGGGCTGCGGCCCCGCCCGCTCCGCTTGTGCCCGGTGCGGCCACAGGACGGCCCGTTCCGGCCTGATACGGTCCCGCTCTGGCGAAACACCGGAACATCTGTCCCCGCTGTCCCACGCGTTTACCGAGAGGTTGAGCCGATGACGGACCCCGCAGTCGAACGGGATGCCGCCGAGGCCGCCTCGGCCTTCTCCCATCCGCCGGTCGAGCCCGACGCGAGCGCCGCGTACGGGGAACACCCCGACCAGGTCATCGACTTCTACGCCCCCCGCGGGGGCGCCGGGGGTCCCGCCCCGCTGGTCGTGGTCCTGCACGGCGGCGCCTGGCGGGCTCCGTACGACCGGCAACACATCACCCCCTTCGCCGGGTTCCTGGCCCGTATGGGTTTCGCCGTCGCCAACGTCGAGTACCGGCGCGGGAGTTCCCTGCCGCACCAGGGCTCCGGCGGGCCGGTGGCGGGGCGCTGGCCGGAGACCTTCGACGACGTCGCCGCCGCCATGGACGCGCTGCCGGGGCTGGCGGCACGGGCGCTGCCCGTCGCGGACCTGCACCGGGTGGTGGTGACGGGCCACTCGGCGGGCGGTCACCTCGCGCTGTGGGCGGCGGCCCGGCACGTCCTGCCGGCCGGGTCCCCGTGGCGGCTGCCCTCCGCGCCGGCGCTGCGCGGTGTGGTGGCGCTGGCCCCCATCGCGGACTTCGCGGTGGCGGAGGAACTGGGGGTGTGCGGGGGCGCGTCCGCGCAGCTGCTGGGCGGCCCGGAGCACTGGGACGCCCGCCTCCCGTCCGCCGACCCGGCGGCCCTGCTCCCGACCGGCATCGCCACCGCGGTGGTGCACGGGCGCCAGGACATCGTGGTCCCGCACGCGGTGGCGGAGTCGTACGTCGCCGCCGCGGGGGAGGCGGGCGAGCTGGTCGGCCTGACCCTGCTGGACGGCGTCGGCCACTTCCCCCTGATCGACCCGGCGGCCGACGCCTGCGCGGTGGTCTGCGAGGAGCTCTCACAACTGGCCTGGTAGGGCCCCGCGGCCCGAAGACACCGACCGGCACGGGTCCCGCCTCAGCCGGCCGGCCGGCCCCCGGTCATGCGGTGTGCGAGGATCTGCCCGCAGGGCCCGGCCGGGTGAACTCCCCTGTCTTGTCACATGGTTGAAGGAGGACGTCGGGGTGCCGACCTGGGGCCTGCTCCTGGAGCGGAACATCGGCGAGCACCGGGGGCTGACCTGGTCCGTCGGTGTGATGGGGCACGTCGAGGGGACCCGGGAAGAAGCCCTGGCCGCGCTCCGGGAGCGGGTCGAGGCTTTCGATCCCGGGCTGTTCCGCAAGGTGAGGCGCAGGGTCGTCTACCGGGAGGCGGACGGGTTCCTCGTGGTCGTGGAGGTCCGCTTCGGGTTTCCCCACCACTACCGGTTCAAGGCGGTCGAGGTCGTCTCCGACAGCGCCCCGCCCCCGCCGGATCCCGAGCCCGCGCCGCGGCCCGAACCGCTACCGGTACCGGCCCGCAGGCGTCCGGCGGCGCCGCCACCGCCGGAGGACTGGGACGCCGGCGTACCCGACCGTCCCGCCTGGCTCGGCAGGGACGATCTGCCCTGACCGCCCCCGCCGGCCGTGCGCCGGGTCGCCCGGCCGCCCGTGGCCCCTCAGTCCCACTGCCGGTCGGCGAGGGACGCGACCGGGGCCGGCTTGCCGATCAGCGCCAGGGCGATGAAGAAGTTGATCTGGCCGATCGCGATGGTGAGGGTGGCCAGGGCCTTCTCGTCGTAGTGCTCCGCCGCCTGCGCGTACAGCTCGTCGGAGACGCGCTCCTTGCCCTGCGGGGCGGGCTGGAGGACCGCCTCCACCAGGGCGAGGGCGGCCCGCTCGGCCGGGGTGAAGTAGGGGGCGTCCTGCCACGAGGAGACGGCCGTGATCCGCTCCTCGGTCTCGCCGGCCTTGCGCAGGAACCCGGTGTTCAGGACGGTCAGGTACGTGTTGTGGACGATCTGCGCGGCCCGCAGGTGGACCAGGCCGATCGTGGTGCGCGGCACCGAGCGGTTGCCGGTGGCCCGGAAGAGGGCGGCGCTGACGTCGTTCATCTCGGGGACGAGCCTGCTCGGGTCGGCCATCCGGGAGAGGGGGGCGGCGGCGTTGGTGTTCGAGTTCGCGTTTGTCATGGTGTTTCTCCCGCGGCTGGGGCCGATGCGCGCTGCGTCGGCTTCACCCCACTGACCGATGGGACGGCGGGAGTGTGACAGGTCCGGGGAAAAAACTTTTCGGGGCGACACGTGCCGCCGCCCGGGGGACGATGGGGGGACGGAAACGACGGACACGTCCGGCGGTCCGACGATCCGGCCCCCGCCGGACCGGTGCCGGGCCGCCCTGCGAGGGCCGGCCCTTGAGCACGCCGCGCACCGCGATGCCGTCCCGGATCTCGGCGCGCCCCGCGCCCTTCCCCCTTCTCCCTCGTGGGAGGCAGCACCATGAACCGACGTACGCGCCTGATCCTGCTCACCTCCGTGATGGCGGGCTCCCTCGCCCTCGGCCCCGCCGCCCTCTCCATGGCCTCGGCCCCCCGGGCCGTGCCCGCCGCCACGTGTTCCCTGTCGGGCGTCCTGCCGGACGGCACGGTGAGCATCTCCGGGGGCGGGTTCCAGCCGGGGCCCGCCTTCCTGGAGTCGTCCACGGGCGTCGGCGCGGGCTTCAGCATGAACCCGGACGGCACGTTCAACATCGCCAAGGCGAAGGACGGCCAGTACTCGGTCCGGCAGGGCTCGACGGTCACCAAGTGCAGCGGCGGTGGCGGCGGCACGACGGCGCCGATGGGTACCACCTTCAAGGCCGGCGTCGTGGCTGGCTGGGACGCGGTCAAGGCCGACTGCAAGGCGACGGCTCCGCCCTCGGCCAACCAGCAGTTCAGCCAGGGCTGGAACAAGGGCGCCGCCGTGGCGAAGGAGGCCTTCTGCTGACCGGGACCCGCGCGCGGAAAGGCCCCGTACGACCGAGCGGGGCAGCCGGCGGTCGTGCCGGCTGCCCCGCTCGGGGGTGGTGCGGGTGCTGCGGGTTCCTAGAGGAACGAGTTGATCTCGATCGTCTCGGTGCGGCCGGGGCCGACGCCGATCGCGGAGATCGGGGCGCCCGACATCTCCTCCAGGGCCTTCACGTACGCCTGGGCGTTCTTCGGGAGGTCGGAGAAGGTCTTGGCCTTGGTGATGTCCTCGGACCAGCCCGGGAGGGTTTCGTAGATCGGCTTCGCGTGGTGGAAGTCGGTCTGCGAGTACGGGAGCTCCTCGACGCGCTTGCCGTCGATCTCGTACGCGACGCAGACCGGGATCTCCTCCCAGCCGGTCAGCACGTCGAGCTTGGTGAGGAAGAAGTCCGTCAGGCCGTTGACGCGGGTCGCGTAGCGGGCGATCGGGGCGTCGAACCAGCCGCAGCGGCGGTCACGGCCGGTGGTCACACCGCGCTCGCCACCGATGCGGCGCAGGGCCTCGCCGTCCTCGTCGAACAGCTCCGTCGGGAACGGGCCGGCGCCGACGCGGGTCGTGTAGGCCTTGAGGATGCCGATGACGCGGCTGATCTTCGTCGGGCCCACGCCGGTGCCGGTGCAGGCGCCGCCGGCGGTCGGGTTCGAGGAGGTGACGAAGGGGTACGTGCCGTGGTCGACGTCGAGCAGGGTGCCCTGGCCGCCCTCGAAGAGCACGACCTTGTCCTCGTCCAGCGCGTTGTTGAGGATCAGGGTGGTGTCGGCGACGTAGCCCTTGATCTGGTCCGCGTACTGGAGCATCTCCTCCACGATCGCGCCGGCCTCGATGGCACGGCGGTTGTAGAGCTTCGCGAGGAGCTGGTTCTTGCCCTCCAGCGCCGCTTCGACCTTCTGGGCGAGGATCGACTCGTCGTAGAGGTCCTGGACGCGGATGCCGACGCGGTTGATCTTGTCCGCGTAGGTCGGGCCGATGCCGCGGCCGGTCGTACCGATCTTGCGCTTGCCGAGGAAGCGCTCGCCGACCTTGTCGAGGGTGACGTTGTACGGCGTGATCAGGTGCGCGTTACCGCTGATCAGCAGCTTCGAGGTGTCGATGCCGCGCTCGTTCAGGCCGCGCAGCTCGGAGAGCAGGACGGCGGGGTCGACGACGACACCGTTGCCGATGACCGGGGTGCATCCGGGGGAGAGGATGCCGGAAGGGAGAAGGTGCAGCGCGTACTTCTGGTCGCCCACGACGACCGTGTGGCCGGCGTTGTTGCCACCCTGGTAGCGCACTACATAGTCAACGGATCCACCGAGCAGGTCGGTGGCCTTTCCCTTGCCCTCGTCACCCCACTGAGCTCCGAGCAGCACAAGAGCGGGCACAGGCGTACACCTCTTCCGGATGGGGCATGTCCAAGGTCAGGGGGCGTACGACGATGTACACCGCAGGCTGAGCCGTCGGACCGGTACCCCGGAATAGACGAAGGCCCTGGCGCAATAGCGCAAGGGCCTCTTGCACAAAGATGCTACCCGAGGAAGGACCGAGGTGTCGGCTCCAGAGCCCACCATGAGCCATGCGGGCGCGCCGGTCGGCGGCCTGCTCGTGCTCGTCGACCCGGTCGCCCGCCGTCTTGACGGCGAGTCCGTGCGAATCGCGAAGGATGTGTTGTCAGCGGGGGCGGCGGCGAAAATCTGTCTCCCCGATTCGCAGGAGGAATTTGCGCGGGCCCTCGCCCGCCGGGGTCATCGGCGGCCGGTGATCGTGGGCGACGACCGGGCGCTGGTACGGGCCGTGGCGCTGCTGCACCGGGAGCGGGGGCCGGTGGACCGGGTGCTCTCGCTGGTTCCGGTGGGGCCCGCGGGGTCGCTGGGGCTGGCCCGCTCGCTCGGCGTGCCGCTGTCGGCGGTGCTCGGGGCGCGGGCGGCGCTGGACGGGGTGCCGCGGCCGCGGGACCTGCTGGTCGACGACAGCGACGGGGTGGTGCTGGGCGGGCTGCGGATCGCCGGTCCGCCGGCGGCGCGGCGCGGCGGCGCGTACCGCTCGCTGCTGCGGACCCTGCTGACCGGCCCGGCGGCGGCGCCGCACCGGCTGAGGGTGGAGGTGCAGGTGGACGGGGTGGTGCTCGCGGACGTGGACCAGCCCGTGGAGGACGTGGCGGTGCGCACGGGCGAGCGGGGCGGGCCGGCCGAGGTCGTCGTCCGGCTGGCGGGGGCCGCACCGCTGACGGGGCGGGCCGAGGCGGTGACGGTGTCCGGGGCGGACTTCCGCTACCGGGCCGACCACGTCCTGACCGGCCCGGTCCGCCGCCGCACCTGGACCCGCCACCCGGCGGCCTGGGCCCTCACGCTGCCGCGCTGAGGCCTGCTCACGGGGCGGCGGGCGTTCGGGGCCGGGCGTTCGGGGCGGTACCCGGGGCGGCACCCGGGGCCGGGTGCCGCCCGGTGGCCGTTACCGGCCTGCCACGTCGTTCGCGGCGGCTTCGATCAGGTCCGTCACCGGGCCCGGCTGGGAGGCCAGGGAAGCGTGCGAGGCGTCGAGTTCGACCGCCTTGCGGGGGTCCATCCGTGCGGCCATCCGGCGTTCGTTGTCCGGGTGGATCATGTGGTCCTGGGTGGACACCTGGTACCAGCAGGGCTTCGTCCGCCACGCCGGGTCGCTGACGGCGTCCCCGAACGTGGACGCCAGGGGGGCCTTCCGGGTCACGGCCATGACCCGGGCCTCGTCCTCGGTCAGGTCCTGCGCGAAGCTCTCGCGGAACTTCTCCGGCCGCACCCACAGGTACCCGTCGGAGTCGGGGGCGATGTTCTCGAAGGCCGCCAGAGGCAGTTCCTGGCTGATCCCGCCGGGGCTCTCGCCCGCGTCGGGTGCGAACGCCGCGACGTAGACCAGCCCGGCCACGTTCGGCAGGGTCCCGGCCTCGGTGATGACGGCCCCGCCGTAGGAGTGGCCGACCAGCACCACCGGCCCGCTGATCTGGCGGACCATCTTGCGGGTCCGTTCCGCGTCGTCGGCCAGGGAGGTCAGCGGGTTCTCCACCGCGTGGAGGTCTTCGTATCCGCGGCGGTGGAGTTCGGTGATGACCTTGGACCAGTGGGCGGCGCCGCCCCAGAATCCGTGGACCAGGACGATGGCGGGCTTGTCGGACATGGATGGCTGGCCTTCCGGCAGGGTTCGGGGGTCCGTTGCCCCGCCCACGCCAGGCAGACCCCCGGGCCCCCGCCACCGTTGCTACGGCAGGTCGAGCGTCGCGCGGTGGGCGCGCCAGCGGTCCATCATGCCGAGCATCTCGCCCTGCAGGAACTCGAAGAACGCCGCCGTCTCCGCGATCCGCGCGCCCGCCGGGGAGCCCTCTCCGAGGCCGGCCGCGCCCTCGCGCAGGGTCTTCTCCCACAGGGTCAGGACCTGGTCCCGGCGGGTGAAGGTCTCGTACCAGAGCTCGTTGTGCAGGACGTACCGGTCGCGGCGGGAGCCCGGTTCGCGCTCCCGGCTGACCATGTCGACCTGCGTCAGGTAGGCGACGGCGCCCGATACCGCCGCCGGACTGATCTGGAGCGCCTCGCCCAGTTCCGCGGAGGTCATCGATCCCCCGTCGCTCGCGAGCAGCCGCGCGAAGACCCGGGAGGCCATGCGCTGCATGCCCGCCTCCGTGAGCTGCGCGGCGAACCGCTCCACGAAGCGGGATACCGCTTCCTCGTCCCGTACATCCATCGCATCCGCCACCTTTCAAACTTTACGCGATTCCTGAGCTTCACAATTTTGTGAAAGTAGCGTACGTTCAGAAACATGACGAAGGCAATCAGCGTCGCCGGGCTCCACAAGGCGTTCGGCCGTACCCACGCACTGGACGGACTCGACCTCGACGTCACCGCGGGCGAGGTCCACGGGTTCCTCGGCCCCAACGGCGCCGGGAAGTCCACCACCATCCGGGTCCTGCTCGGCCTGCTGCGTGCCGACGCCGGGACCGTCAGCCTCCTCGGCGGCGACCCGTGGGCCGACGCGGTGGCGCTCCACCGCCGCATCGCCTACGTCCCCGGTGACGTCACCCTGTGGCGCAACCTCTCCGGAGGAGAGGTCATCGACCTCTACGGCCGGCTCCGCGGCGGCCTCGACCGGGCGCGCCGCACCGAGCTGCTGGAACGGTTCGAACTCGACCCGACCAAGAAGGGCCGTACGTACTCCAAGGGCAACCGTCAGAAGGTCGCCCTGGTCGCCGCCTTCGCGTCGGACGTCGAGCTGCTGATCCTGGACGAGCCCACCTCCGGCCTCGACCCGCTGATGGAGGAGGTCTTCCAGAGCTGCGTCGCCGAGGCCCGTGCCGCCGGCCGCACCATCCTCCTCAGCAGCCACATCCTCAGCGAGGTCGAGACCCTCTGCGACCGCGTCAGCATCATCCGCACCGGCCGCACCGTGGAGACCGCCACCCTCGCCGAAATGCGCCACCTCACCCGTACGTCGATCACCGCCGAACTCGCCGGACCGCCGAACGGCATCGCGCACCTGCCCGGCGTGTACAACGTCGACGTGCGCGGCCTGAAGGTCAGCCTCCAGGCCGACACCGACAAGCTGGACGCCGTGCTGCGCTCGCTCACCGCCTCGGGCGTGCGGTCGCTGACCTCGACCCCGCCCACCCTCGAAGAGCTCTTCCTCCGCCACTACACGACCGCTGACGAGGCGAACGCACGATGAACCGACAACTGGCGGGCACCGGCGCGCTGCTCCGGCTGGCCCTGCGCCGCGATCGCGTGATGATGCCGGTGTGGGTCCTCGTCACCGGCCTGCTGGTGGTGAGCATGCCCGGTTCACTCGGAAAGGTGTACGGCACCGCCGCCGAACGCGCCGAGCTCGCCTCCTCGATGAACGCCAACGGCTCCATGCGCGCCCTGTACGGGCCGGTCTTCGGCGACTCCCTCGGCGCGCTGACCTCCTGGCGCATGGGCGTCTACGGCGCCGTCCTCGCCGCCGTGATGAGCCTGATCATCGTCATCCGCCACACCCGCGAGGAGGAGGAGACGGGCCGCCAGGAAATGCTGTCCGCCGCCATGGTGGGCCGCCGGGCCCCGCTGACCGCGGCGCTGCTCGCCGCCCTCGTCGCCAACGCGTGCGTCGTCCTGCTCATCGCGGGCGGACTCGCCGGGCAGGGCGGGCCCGGCGCCCTCGCGCTCGGCCTGGTCATCGGCGGCGCCGGTCTGCTGTTCGCGGGGATCGCGGCCATCGCCGCCCAGCTCACCGAGAGCGCCCGCGCCGCCAAGGGGCTCACCTCCGCCGTCCTCGGCGCCGCTTTCGTGCTGAAGGCCGCCGGCGACGCCGGTACCCCGGACGGCGCCTCCGCCCTGACCTGGATCTCCCCGCTCGGCTGGGTGGAGAACGCCCGCGCCTTCGCCGCCGAACGCTGGTGGGTGCTCCTCCTGCCCGTCGCCGGAGCGGCGCTCACGACCGGGGCCGCGTACCTGCTCTCCGGCCGCCGCGACCTGGGCATGAGCTTCCTGCCCGCCCGGCCCGGACCGGCCGAGGGCCGGCTCGGCACGGCCGGGGCCCTGGCCTGGCGGCTCCAGCGCGGCAGCCTCATCGGCTGGGGCGCGGCCTTCCTCGTCGCCGGGCTCGTCTTCGGCGGCATGGCGGACGGCGCCGCCGACGTGGTCGGCGGCAACGAGAAGTCCCGTCAGATCATCGAGCGGATGGGCGGGCAGAGCGGGCTCACCGACGCCTTCCTCGCCGCGATGGCCGGACTGCTCGGCATGATCGCCGCGCTCTACGCGGTCTCCTCCGTGCTGCGGCTGAACGGCGAGGAGAGCGCGCAGCGCGCCGAACCGCTGCTCTCGAACGCCGTCGGGCGCCTGCGCTGGGCCGGCGGTCACCTCGCCGTCGCGTTCGGCGGCTCGGCCGTGATCCTGCTGCTGGCCGGGCTCGGACTGGGCATCGGGCACGGCCGGGACATCGGTACGGCCGTGGGTGCCTGCCTCGCGCAGCTCCCTGCGGTGTGGCTGCTCGGCGCGCTGGCGGCGCTGCTGCACGGCGCGCTCCCGAAGTACGCGGTCGCGGGCTGGGCGGTCGCCGGAATCGCGCTGGCCCTCGGCTGGATCGGCCCGGCGCTCGACCTCCCCCAGTCGGTCATGAACGTCTCGCCCTTCACCCACCTGCCCAAGCTCCCCGGGTCGGAGGCCCTCGACTGGGCTCCGCTGCTGACCCTGACCGTCCTCGCGGGGGCTCTGGTCGCGGCAGGACTGGGCGCGCTGCGGCGCCGGGACCTGACGGCGTAGCCGCGGGCAAAGACCACGAGGGGCCCGGGCCCCGGCCGTCCGGCCGGACCCGGGCCCCCGTCATCAGCACTCCACGAGCAGTTCGCGCAGGCCCCGGATGACGTAGCCGTCCCCCCACTGCGGCTCCCTGACCAGGCGCAGCGGGGGGAGCGCCGGGTCGAGCAGGGAGCCGAAGGAGGCCGCGAGCTCCAGCCGGGCCAGGGGCGCCCCCAGGCAGTAGTGGATCCCGGCCCCGAAGGTCAGGTGCGGGTTGTCGGCACGCCAGAGGTCCAGCACGTCGGGGTTCTCGAAGCGCGCCGGATCCCGGTTCGCAGAACCGAACAACAGTGCGACTTCGGAGCCGCGGGGGATCGGGGTGTCCCCGATCAGGATGTCGTCGAGCACCCAGCGCTCGAACATCTGGAGAGGCGTGTCGAAGCGCATGAGTTCATCCACAGCTGTGGACAACTTTTCGGGATCCGCCGCTCCGGGGTCCGCGCGCAGCCGTGCGAGCTGCTCGGGATTGCGGAACAGGGCCCACCAGCCGTTGACCGTCGTGTTGACGGTCGCCTCGTGCCCGGCGTTCAGCAGGAGGACGCAGGTGGAGATCATCTCCTGCTCGCTGAGCCGGCCCTCCTCATCGTGGGCGGCGATCAGGCCGGAGATCAAATCCGCGCCGGGCCGCTTGCGCCGCTCGCCGATCAACTCCCGCAGGTACGCGCTGAACTCCACGCTCGCGGTCACCGCGCGCCGGGCCGTCTCCGGGGCCGGCCGGAGCTCGAACATCCCGCAGATGTCCGCCGACCAGGGCCGCAACAGCCCCCGGTCCGTCTCCGGGACACCCAGCAGCTCCGCGATCACCGCCACCGGCAGCGGCTCGGCGACGGCGGTCAGCAGGTCCCCGCCCCCCGCCCGGCGCAGCCCGTCCGCCAACTCCCGGGCCAGCCGCTCCACCGCGGGCGCGAGCCGCTCCACGGTGCGCGGGGTGAAGGCCTTCGCCACCAGGCGCCGCACGCGCGCGTGCGCGGGATCCTCCAGGTCCAACAGGCCGTTCCCGTTGAGCACGTGAAAGGGCTCGTGCTCGGGCGGCGGCGCCTCCCGGCCGAACTCCTCGTGGCTGAAGCGGTGCAGGTAGGTCCGCCCCAGCCGCCGGTCCCGCAACAGGGCGCTCACATCGGCGTAGTGCGGGACCAGCCACTGCCCGGTCGCCTGCGACCACACGGCCCGCCCCTGCTCCCGCAGCTCCCGGTAGGCGGGGTACGGGTCGGCGACGAACTCGGCATCCCACGGATCAAAGCCCATTCCCGCAGACTAGCCCCGCCCCGCCGGGAACCCCTGGACCCGGCCCGGAACCCCGGCCCCTCCCGACAAGCCCCCGACAGTCCCCCAAGGGGCCCGGCCCGGACGCGGCCCGTAAGGCGGCCCGTAAGGCGGCCCGTAAGGCGGCCCGTAAGGCGGCCCGTAAGGCGGCCCGTACCCGGCCCGGACGGGGCCTAAGTCGGCGTCACCAGTCGTGTCTCGTAAGCGAACACCGCCGCCTGCGTCCGGTCGCGCAGGCCCAGCTTCACCAGGATCCGGCTCACATGCGTCTTGATCGTGGACTCCGCGACCAGCAGCCGGTCCGCTATCTCCCCGTTGGACAGGCCCTGTGCGATCAGCACCAGTACCTCCGTCTCCCGATCCGTCAGCTCCGGCACCCCCGCCGGATCGGCGGCCCGCGGGGCCTGCGCCAGCTTCGAGAACTCCACGATCAGCCGCTTCGTCACCGAAGGGGCCAGCAGCGCCTCCCCGGCCGCCACCACCCGCACCCCTTCCGCCAGCTGACGGGCCGACGCGTCCTTCAACAAGAACCCCGAAGCCCCCGCCCGCAGTGCCTGGTACACGTACTCGTCGAGGTCGAAGGTCGTCAGGACCAGCACCTTCGCGTCCGCGTCGGCCGCCACGATCTTCCGGGTCGCCTCCAGGCCGTTCATCTCCGGCATCCGGATGTCCATCAACACCACGTCAGGCCGCAAGGCCGCCACCTGCGCGATGGCCTGCCGGCCGTCGACGGCCTCGCCGACGACCTCGATGCCCTCCATCGCGTTCAGCAGGACGGAGAAGCCCTCGCGGACCATCATCTGGTCGTCGACGATCAGCACTCTGATCGTCATACCGGGTCCTC
This sequence comes from Streptomyces sp. AB3(2024), assembly GCF_041862025.1. Classification (NCBI taxonomy): domain Bacteria; kingdom Bacillati; phylum Actinomycetota; class Actinomycetes; order Kitasatosporales; family Streptomycetaceae; genus Streptomyces; species Streptomyces sp. AB3(2024). The sequence continues at coordinate 46,885 of NZ_JBGWAB010000020.1, read as the reverse complement.
CTCCGACTGCGGTCGGCTGCGCACCGGTATGAACACCGCCACCTCGTACCCGCCCGAAGGGCTCTCCCCGGCCGTGATCTCCCCTTCCAGCATGGCCACCCGCTCCCGCATCCCGGTGATCCCGTGCCCGGCCCCCGGCGAAGGCGGCACGTGTCCGACGGCCGGGCCGTTGACGACCCGTATCCCCAGACCACCCAGCACGTACGACACCTCGACCTCCGCCAGCGCTCCCGGCGCGTGCCGCAGGCTGTTGCTCAGGGCCTCCTGGATGATCCGGTACGCCGACAGCTCCACGCCCTGCGGCAGCTCGCGCACCGCACCCGTGACGGTCTTCTCCACGCTCAGCCCGGCCTCCCGCACATTGGTGAGCAGCCCGTCCAGCGCGGCCAGCGTCGGCTGCGGGGCGTCGGGCGCCTCGTAGTCCGCGGACCGCACCACCCCCAGAACCCGGCGCAGTTCCGTCAGGGCCGCCACCGCGTTCTCCCGGATGGTGACGAACGCCGCCTCCAGCTCCGGCGGCGGATTCTTCACCCGGTACGGAGCCGCCTCCGCCTGGATCGCCACCACCGACATGTGGTGCGCGACCACGTCGTGCAGCTCCCGCGCGATGGTCGTCCGCTCCTCCAGCAACGTCCGCCGGTCCCGCTCGAAGGCCGTCACCTCCAGCACCGCCGTGACCTCCTGCCGGGCCTCCCGGCGGGTGTTGCGCACCGTCACCAGCAGCAGCGCCACCGCCGAGGCGAAGGCCATCGGCCCGATGCTGCCCGCACGGTCCGCGCCGAACAGGATCTGCAGGGTCGTCCCGAACAGCACGGTGATGACCCACATCCAGCCGGCCACCCGAGGCCTGGTCCGCAGTCCGACGAAGACCATCACGGCGAGGTAGCCGACGAAGGTGCCCGGGGACCAGGGCCAGGTGAAGATCCGGTCCTGCAGCACCGAGAGCACGACCGTGGCCGCCAGCGCCGCCCAGAAGGCCCCCATGGGCCGCACCAGGGTCATCAGCACCGGCGCCGCGGCCACCAGCCCCGCCAGGGTGAGCGGGGCCGGCGCCATGCCGTGCATCCCGCTGGTGCTCGCCAGCAGGACCACGAAGAACGCCGTCACCACCACCGCCGCGTGCGGCAGATAGGCGGCTCGGTACCGTATCCGCTCCGGCAGGCGACGGACGATCGGCCCGTCCGTTCGCATCGGGGCGAGCGGACGGTAGGCGAAGGCATCTGTGAGCATGTCGTCACGCAGGCTCTGCATCAAGCCCGAGGCCAGCCTCAGTTCGGGCGGTCGGGGAGTGGCCCCCGTGGTCGTCTGGGTCATGCTCAAACCGTAGGCCGCGTCCCCCGTGGTCCGCGTCGGCGCCGAAGGGGATTTCCGGGGGTCCCCCGCAAGTACTACGCGGCCTTCCTCAGTAGCCCGCCGGACGGACCAGACCCGTCTCGTACGCGAACACCGCGGCCTGCGTCCGGTCACGCAGACCCAGCTTCACGAGGATCCGGCTCACATGGGTCTTCACCGTCTGCTCGGCCACGGTCAGATGCCCGGCGATCTCCGCGTTGGACAGCCCCTGGGCGATCAGCGACAGCACCTCCGTCTCCCGTTCCGTCAGCTCGTCGATCCGAGCCCGGGACGGCGCCCGCGGGGCCCCCAACCGGGAGAACTCGGTGATCAGCCGCTTCGTGATGTTCGGCGACAGGAGGGCCTCGCCGGCGGCCACCACCCGCACCGCCTCGGCGAGCTGGTCCGCCGAGGCGTCCTTCAGCAGGAAGCCGGAGGCTCCCGCGCGCAGCGCCTCGTACACGTACTCGTCGAGGTCGAAGGTGGTCAGCACCAGCACCTTCACCCTCGACTCCGGCACACCGGTGATGATCGAGGTGGCCTCGATACCGCCCATGCCGGGCATGCGGATGTCCATCAGCACCACGTCCGGCCCCAGTTCGGCGACCTTCGCCACCGCGTCGGCGCCGTCCACGGCCTGCCCGACCACCTCTATGTCGGGCTGCGCGTTCAGGAGGACGGTGAAGCCCTGCCGGACCATCATCTGGTCGTCGGCGATCATCACCTTGATCGGAGTGCTCATGCGTCCTTCTTCGTCTCGGAGGAGCCGCCCGGCGGGTCCATGGGCAGGACCGCGCTCACCTCGTACCCGCCACCGGGACGAGGCCCGGCGGCCAGCTCGCCCCCCAGCATGCCCGCCCGCTCCCGCATGCCGAGCAGCCCGTGCCCGGCACCGACCGACGGCGGGGCTGCACGGGAGGGCGCCGAGTTCGCGACGCACAGGTGCAGTTCACGCGGCCCGTAGGCGATCCCGACCTCGACCCGCGAACCGGGCGCGTGCCGCAGACAGTTGCTCAGCGCCTCCTGGACGATCCGGTACGCGGTCAGCTCGACCCCCGGCGCCAGCGGCCGCCTTATCCCCGCCACCTCGGTGATGACGTCCAGCCCGGCCCCCCGCACGTTGTCCACGAGGCCGTCCAGCTCCGCGAGGGTGGGCTGCGGATGCTGCGGCGCCGCGGGATCACCGGGCTGCTCGGACCGCAGCACCCCCAGGACCCGGCGCAGTTCCGTCAGGGCCTCCAGGGCGTTCTCCCGGATCCCGGCGAGGTTCTCCTTCAGTTCCTCGGACGGATTCTCCACCAGGTGCGGGGCGACCTGGGCCTGGATGGAGATCACCGACATGTGATGGGCCACCACGTCGTGCAGCTCACGGGCGATCCGGCTGCGCTCCTCCAGCAGGGTCCGCCGGGCCCGTTCCTCCTCCGTCAGGGTCTCCTGGACGACGAGCTGCCCCCGGGCCAGCCGCACCGCGCGCAGCGAGTACCCCAGGAGCCCCACGATGCCGAAGACCAGGCTGGACGTGAAGAAGCTGGTGGTGCTGTGATCCGGTTTGAAGAGCAGCTCGGCCACCGCCGAGAGGCCGACGGGGACGGCGACGACCGCGACGGTGGCCCGCGGCGGCACACGCAGGGCGGCCAGCAGGATCAGCGGTGCCAGGGCGAAGAACCCGGCGGGCATCCACGGCCAGGACTGGCCCTGCCCCACGTCGTAGTGGATCGTCCAGGCGATCAGGCCGGCCGCGATCAGGCCCAGCCACCAGGCGGCGATCGGGCGCGACAGCGCCACCGCGATGGGCACCCCGGACATGAGGGCCAGCACCAGCGAGGGCCCGCCGGTGACCCGGTAGTGCGACAGCTGCTCGTTGGTGAGGAAGCAGAAGAGCACGGCCAGGTAGAGCACCACCGCGTGTGGCAGCCGGGCCAGCCACCGGGGCCTGGACATCCGGGGGAGCGGATCCCGCCGCAGGGTCAACAGCTCGCCGATCACACGGCCCTTGGCGAGGAGGGCGGTGTCCGCCCGGGATGCGCGTTGTTCGGTCACGCGGATCACCCTAAACACGGCCGGCCTCCTCGAACCGGGCCGACCGCGGCACCGGCACCCGCGGTGCCGCGGAGATCACGGCCGTGCGCGTGGTGCGGGCGGCCCGAGGCTGCTCGTGTACCCGGAAGGCGGACCAGCAGACGGTCAGGGCGGCCGCGAACGCCGGCAGCCACAGCAGTCGCGCGAAGATCCAGCCGACCGAGCCGGGCGTGGTGTGGAGTCCGGGCAGATCGGTGGAGAACAGCAGCCCGACGGCGGTCACGGTCATCAAAGCGGTCTGGTGCCACAGGAAGACGGTCATCGCGGACAGGTTCAGCAGGGCCACCTTCGCCCAGGTGCGGGGCCGCCTCATGACCCGGGCCAGCGGTCCGCGCACCAGCAGGGCCAGCCCGCACTGGGCCAGGCCGAAGGCGACGGCGGCCAGCGTCGGCGGGTTCAGGTTGGACACGGCAGCCCCCGGCACCCCCACCATGGAGGCCGGGTACCCGCCCCAGAGAATCAGCGCGGCGGTGGCGACCCCGCCGCCGACCAGCAGGAACAGGGACTGCCGGCGCCGGGAGAAGGCCCCCCGGGACCAGGCCGCGCCCAGGGTGTAGGGGACGAGCCAGCCGGCGGCGACATTGACCCAGCCGATCCACTCCGGCCCGCCGAAGCCGAACCGCCACGCGTCCGCCCCGGCCACCACGGCCAGTGGCCACAGCGGACTGATCCGGGCGACCAGCGGGGTCGCCGCGGTGAGCGCGGCGAACACCAGCAGGAACCACAGGGGCGACCACACCAGCTTGAGCAGCGTCCGCACGGTCTCCGGCTCGGCGCCGCCCAGCAGCAGCCCGCCCGCCACGATCGCCCACAGCGTCAGCACCGCGGCCACCGGCCGGAACAGCCGCCCGAGGCGCTGTCGGACCCAGGCGCCGTACGAGACTCCACGCGCCTTCGCCGAGGCGTGGCCCTGCGCGGCGACATGACCGCCGACCAGGAAGAACACGGACAGGGTCTGGAACACCCAGGACACCGGGGCCAGCCAGGGCATGGCGGCCAGCGGGCTCGCGCCGTGCAGGCTGCCGTCGGTGACGGTCAGGGCGGTGACCAGCCAGTGGCCCAGTACCACCCCGAGGATCGCGAAGGCCCGCAGGGCGTCCACGGACCGGTCCCGGTGAGCCGGAGTCGCGCTGTCGACGCGGTCCGCGAGGGCGGACCAGCGGGTGCGGAGCTCACGCATGGGAGGCCTCCTGGCGGGTGGGGGAGGCGACGGGGCCGGTGAAACCAGCGGAGCCGGCGGCCGGGCCGATGACGATGCGGGCCAGGCTGTCCAGGGACTCCATGCCGGGCTTGAGGTAGTCGCTGTGTCCGGCGGAGCCCGCCGCGAAGAGCCGGGCACCGAAGGCGGGATCCACCGGGTCGGTACCGAAACCGAGACCGGCGAAGCGGGCATGGGGAACCTCGCTGATCCAGTCCCCGCTGCCCCGGCCGGCCCACACCCGCGCCCCGGTCGGCATCCGGTCGGCGGACGGGAGACCCGTGCCGGGACTCCCGTAGAGCACGACGTCGCCCACACGGGGGCCGGTCCCGGTCCGGGCGCAGACCACCGAGCCGTACGAGTGGCACAGCAGGGAGATCCGGGCGTCGGCGCCGGTCATCTCCCCCAACCGGTTCAGGAACGGCCCCAGTTCGACGGCTGCCTCCTCGGCGCGGGCGGCCGTCAGGACCGTGGTGCTGACCGTCCCCGGGGTGTCGTACCCGAGCCATGCGACCACCGCGGAGCGGGGATGCTCCCGCTGGAGCCGCTGCTGGAGGGAGCGCGCACCGTCGCGGAAGCGCTGGTAGGTGTCCAGCGTCGTGTCCGAGCCGGGCACCAGGACGGCGATCCGGTCGGCGGTGCCCAGATCGCCCAGCACCTCTATGGCACGCCCCTGCCCCCGGCCGTCGAAGGTCAGGAACTGCGCCCCGCCCTGCTGCCCCGGCGCGGCGGCCGCCATCGTCCGCAGCTTCTCGGCGCGGCCGGTCCGCCCCGCGTCCCGAGCCATGCGCGAGGCCTCGCCGATCGCGGCGAGGTTCGCCGTGTAGCGGCTCTGCACCGTCGCGGACGGGGCGAAGGACGCCGGGACGGGCGCGGGAACCTTCGGTGAGGCCGCCGCGGACACGGGGACCACGACGGCCGCGGCGACGAGGCCGGCCAGCAGAGTGCGGCGGATGCGGCTGCCCATGGTCATGGCGTGCCCTTCTTCCCTGACTTCGTTGGGAGAGCGGGCAATCACCCGCTCTCCCAACGAAGTTAGGAATCAGCCCCCCTGGTCGGCGTCACGCTCCGGAGCGGCCTTTCTCCGTAGCTCTCAGGTATGACAGGCACTACCTCAGAGCCAGCCGGACGACCTCGGCCACCCACCGTGAGCCCACCGCGAGCCCACAGGGATCCGACCCGGGACCCGACCGGGAGCCGACCCGGAACCCGACCCCAAGGGCCGCTCGCCGGCGCTGCGTTAGGGTCCGTGGCATGAACACGAATGACTGGAGGCGCGACCGCATCGGCAGCGCGCACCGGGGCGAGAACCCCACCGTCCTGCGCCGCCTCGATTCGGGGTTCGCAGCCATCGGGGACCGGCAGTTCCTGCCCGGCTACTCGGTCCTGCTGACCGACGACCCGGCCGTGACCCGCCTCTCCGAGCTGCCCCGGTCCCGCCGCATCGCCTACCTCACCGACCTGGAGCGCCTCGCCGAGGCCGTCGAACGCGCCTGCGCCCGCCTCGACCCGGCCTTCCGCCGCGTGAACATCGAGATCCTGGGAAACACCGACCCCTACCTCCACGCCCACATCTGGCCCCGCTACGACTGGGAGCCCGACGACCTCGTCGGGATGCCGGTCTGGCTCTACGAGGACGAGGAGTGCTGGCGCGGCGAGCGCCACGCCCTCGCGCCCCGGCACGACGGGCTGCGCGCCGCCATCGCCGGGGAGCTGGAGACCCTCCTCGGGTAGCAGCCCCTCCGCCCCGCCGGCCCTCCGCCCTCTCCCGCCCTCCCTCCCCGGAGCTACGCCGCCGAGGTCGCCACGCGCACCCCGAAGCCGATCAGCACGACCCCCGTCACCCGGTCCATCGTCCGGCGGACGCGCGGGCGCGTGAAGAACCGCCGGGCGTGCGACAGGACGTAGACGTACGTGCTCAGCCAGAGCAGGGTCAGCAGCACGTGGACCAGGACGAGGAGCGCCATCCCCGCCGCCGGGCGCAGGCCGTGCGGCGCGAGGGTGGGCAGCAGCCCGGTGTAGAACACGGCGATCTTCGGATTGAGGGCGTTGCTGACCAGGCCGGTCCGCCAGGCGCTCCCGCTCCCGCCGCGGGCACCGCTCGCGGCCCCGTCGGGGCCGCCTTCCGAGCCACCCCCCGGTCGGCGCAGGGACTGGATGCCGAGAAAGCACAGGTACGCCGCGCCCGCGAGCTTGACCACCAGGTAGACCTCGGCCGAGGCGGCGAGCAGTGCGGCGAGACCGGCCACGGTCAGGGCGCCCCAGAGCAGCAGCCCGGCGGCGATCCCGCCGACGGTGCGCAGCCCGTCGGCCCGTCCCCGTGAGACGGCCCGCCGGGTGACGATGGCCATGTCGGGGCCGGGGACGAGAGTGAGCAGGGCCAAGACGCCGGTAGCCGCGGCGAGTTGCGTGAGCACACGGCTCAGTCTGCCACCAGCGGTTCGACGTAAACGGCTCTCCAGCGGGGCGCAGGGTCTTGTCCAGGGCTGGTCCAGTACTCCCTCGCGCCGACGATCTCCCCGTCGCACACGGTCCACAAGGAGACGGCCCGGTAGACGACGTGCTCCTCGGGTATCTCCACCTCGGTGACGACGAGGTCCCCGTCCGCGAGGATGCGCAGCACCTCGACCGCGCCGAGGGACCTTTCGTCGTCCGCGGAGTCCTCCCCCTCGTCGCGGAGCACGGCGACGAAGTTGGCCCTGCCGACGATGCGCTCGCCGCTGACCGGCCACTCGATGACCGCGTCCTCGGCAATGAGCGCGGCCACGCCGTCCCAGTCGCGTGCCTCGATCCGCTCCCACAGTTGTGCCACTACCTTCAACGGCTCCATGTGCCGCAGTGTGCGATGGCCTCCTCGTACGCAACAAGCTTTGCTTGCAGTCTTATTGACTTCGACACAATCGGCTGCCGACTACTCCCGGTGATACGTGAGAGGGGGGTTCGATCCCCCCTCCAGCTCGCGCCGCAGGGTGCCGTCGGGCAGCAGCCGCAGCCGGCTCCGGCCGCCGGGAGTGCAGGTGGGAGGGGTTCCGGAGACGAGGGTGGAGGCGTCGAGCTCCACCGGGTCGGGGGCGCCGCGCAGGGTGGCTCGCCAGGAGCAGGAGTAGCCGGGGTCGTCCACGCGCAGGGTCATCACGGGTTCGCCGACCGCGCCGGGGGTGAGGTCCAGGCGCCAGGTCGCGCTGCCGGAGGCGGCCCGCCAGGTGCCGGCGTAGGGCTGGGGGAGGCGGGCGGCCGGGCCGCTGCCCGTGGAGGTGCCGGTTCCGGGGTCCTTGGGGTCCGCGGGGCCCGCCCCGGTGGGCGCGGACGAGGCGGAGGCGGTGACCGCCGGGCCCGCAGGAAGGGGGGCCGGGGTGGTGCTCATCACCGCGTACACCGTGCCGCCCGCCGCCGCCGCGACCACGACGGCGACGGCCACCAGGAAGGCGGTCGACGCCGCGTGGGGCCGGGGCGCCGGTTCGGCGGGCGGCCCGTAGGAGTACGACGGGGGCAGGGCCGGGGGCGGGGGCGCCACCGCGGTGGGGGTCGGGAGGACGACATGCCGCGGACCGGAGTCCTCGCGGTCGAGGAGCTGTACGGCGTGCCGTCCGAGCCGGTCCACGAGCGGCGCCGGAAGCCACGGTTCCAGGGCGCGCCCGTCCGCCACCGTGCCGCCCGCCCCGACCCGGTCCAGGACCGCCGCCGGATCGGGCCGCGCCGCGGGGTCCTTGCGCAGGCAGTCCGCGACCAGTTCCCGCAGTTCGGCCGGTACGCCGTCCAGCTCGGGTTCCGCTTCCACGATGCGCAACAGCAGCCCCGCGGCCCCGCCGGGGTGTTCCGCGTCGCCGAAGGGCAGCCGCCCGGTGGCCGCGTAGGCCAGCACGGCGCCGAGGCAGAAGACGTCGCAGGCCGGAGTGACCGCCTCGCCGCGGACCTGCTCGGGAGCCATGAACCCGGGCGAGCCGACCAGTTCCCCCGGCCGCGTCAGACCCGCGTCGCGGGTGTCGAGCGGGCGGGCGATGCCGAAGTCGATGACGCGGGGTCCGTCGAGGGTGAGCAGGACGTTGGACGGTTTCAGGTCGCGGTGGATGAGGCCCGCGCGGTGGATGTCCTGCAGGGCGTGCGCGAGTCCGGCGGCCAGGATCAGCACGGTACGGGTGGGAAGGGGGCCGAAGTCGTGCGCCACGGCCCGGCGCAGGCTCGGCCCGGCGATGTACCCGGTGGCGAACCAGGGGACTTCGGCCTCGGTGTCGGCGTCGAGGACGGGAGCGGTCCACGCGCCGCCGACCCGGCGGGCGGCCGCGACCTCCTGGCGGAACCGGGCGCGGAACTCTTCGCGGAGGGCGAGTCCGGGATGGACGAGCTTCACCGCGACGGTGCGGCCGCGGTCGGACCTGGCCAGATAGACCTGGCCCATGCCGCCGGCGCCGAGGCGGGACAGGACGCGGTACGGGCCGACGTGTTGGGGGTCGGTGGGGTGCAGCGGTTCCATCGGCGGTTGGTCCTTCCCCCGGGGGCGGGCCGACGGGCCGAGCGTAGTTCGCTCCGCGGGGGAGGGGGAGTATCGCGCCGGTCCGGTCCGCGCGGGTCCGACCGCCGCGCGGCGCCGGGGGTGTTGCGGTGCGGCTCAAAGCCCCAGGGGCTCCGCCCCCGGACCCCCGCGCCTCAATCGCCGGCGGGGCTGGACTCCGGTTCGGCGGGGCCGGAATCGGGGCCGGATTCATGTTCGGTGATGGTGGTCAAGGCCGCCGAGAGGTGGTCCAGGACGCGGGTCGTCTCGGCGAAGGCCTCGTCGCCCAGCTCCGCCGCCAGGCGGGTGGCCAGGTCGGCGTGGCCCGGGTCGATGCGGGCGATCGCGGCGCGCCCCTCCTGCGTCGGGCGCAGCAGCTTCGCGCGGCGGTGGGCCGGGTTCGGGGCGTACGCGGCGAGGCCGTCGGCCACCAGCAGGTCCGCCACCCGCTGCACGCTCTGCCGGGTGATCCCCATGGCCCGCGCGATGCCCGCGACCGGCAACGGCTCGCGCAGCACGGCCCCCAGGACCTGCCACCGGGCCGCTGTCAGCCCGGCCGGGCGGGCCAGCTCCTCCGACAGCGCGAGGAACTGCCCGTTGAGGCGGAAGACGCCGAGCGCCGTGCCGCTCAGCAGGTCCTGCCGCTCCCGCAGCGAGAGCGGAGGCAGTGGCTCAGGCATCTCCGGCCTCCGCCGCGGCCATCAGCACCGGGTAGGCGCTCGCGTCGGAGTCGTGGAACAGCCGGTACCAGGCGTCCAGTACGTCCGGCCGGTAGACGCCGAGCCGCGCGAAGACCTCGCGGGCGAAGGCCACCGGCTCGGTCGGACCCGCCGTGATCAGGTCGCCGTCGGTGACGGCGTCGGCCTCCACGTAGTGCGCGGCGCCCCCGTACCCCGGCTGCTGCGCCAGGTGGAAGGAGGCCGCGCCGGTGTGGGCGCGCCCGTCCAGGAGGCCCTCGCGGGCGAGGCCCGCCGTGGCCCCGCAGATCGCCGCGACCGGGACCCCGGCCGCCAGGAACGCGCGCGCCTTCGCGGCGAACGGGGCCAGCTCGTCACCCGTCTCCCAGAGCGAGGCGCCGGTCAGGATCAGCAGCGAGGAGTCCTCGGGGCGCAGGTCCGCGAGGGCCAGGTCGGGCTGGATCCGGATCCCGCCCATCGTGGTGACCGGCACCCCGGCGGCGGGGCCGACCGTACGGACCGTGTGGCCGCGCTGGGCGAGGTGCGCCGTGGTGTGGCCGGTCTCCCAGTCCGCGTACGTGTCGTAGACCGCGAGGTGGACGGGCTTGGACTCGGGCCGGGGCCCGCTCGGGGTTCCGCTCATGGTGCTCGCCTCCGGATCGCAAGGGGTCTCTGACGAGAGCTGTATGACAAGAGGCTGTCATTTTGGGAGTGTGCTGTCAATGTGCGGTTTCGGCAGACAGACTGCCGAGGGCGGGCGCCCACCCCCATACAGTCCGCCGATATCCCTTCCGACCTGCGCACTTCTAGCGTGACGGCATGACCCCTCATGTCACCGGTGCGGCCGTCAAGGCCGCCGACCGCGCTCACGTCTTCCACTCGTGGTCCGCCCAGGCCCTGATCGACCCGCTGGCCGTCGCCGGGGCCGAGGGCTCGTACTTCTGGGACTACGACGGGAACCGTTTCCTCGACTTCTCCTCCCAGCTGGTCAACACCAACATCGGCCACCAGCACCCCAAGGTGGTCGCCGCCGTGCAGGAGCAGGCCGCCCGGCTCTGCACCCTCGCGCCCGGTTTCGCCGTGGACGTCCGCTCCGAGGCCGCACGCCTCATCGCCGAGCGCACCCCCGGTGACCTGGACAAGATCTTCTTCACCAACGGCGGCGCCGAGGCCGTGGAGAACGCCGTCCGGATGGCCCGGCTGCACACCGGCCGCCAGAAGGTGCTGTCCACCTACCGCTCGTACCACGGCGCCACCGCCGCCGCGATCAACCTGACCGGTGACCCGCGCCGCTGGCCCTCCGACACGGCCGCCGCCGGGGTCGTGCACTTCTGGGGCCCGTTCCTCTACCGCTCGCCCTTCCACGCGACGACCGAGGCCGAGGAGTGCGAGCGCGCCCTCGCCCACCTCGCCGACACCATCGCCTTCGAGGGCCCGGCGACCATCGCCGCGATCATCCTGGAGTCGGTGCCGGGCACCGCCGGGATCATGACCCCGCCGGCCGGGTACCTGGCCGGGGTGCGCGAGCTCTGTGACCGCAACGGCATCGTCTTCATCCTCGACGAGGTCATGTCGGGCTTCGGCCGCACCGGCAAGTGGTTCGCCGCCGAGCACTGGGACGTCACCCCGGACCTGATCACCTTCGCCAAGGGCGTGAACAGCGGATACGTGCCGCTGGGCGGCGTGGCCATCTCCGCCGCCATCGCCGAGACCTTCGCCACCCGCCCCTACCCGGGCGGACTGACCTACTCCGGGCACCCGCTGGCCTGCGCCGCCGCCGTCGCGACGATCAACGCGATGGAGGAGGAGGACATCGTCGGGAACGCCGCCCGCATCGGCGCCGAGGTGATCGCCCCGGGCCTGGCCGCGATCGCCGAGCGGCACCCGTCCGTCGGCGAGGTGCGCGGGCTCGGCACCTTCTGGGCGCTGGAACTCGTACGGGACAAGGAGACGCGCGAGCCGCTCGTCCCGTACAACGCGGCCGGTGTCGCGAACGCGCCGATGGCCGAATTCGCGGCGGCCTGCAAGGCCTCCGGTCTGTGGCCGTTCGTGAACATGAACCGGACGCACGTCGTCCCGCCCTGCACGGTCACGGAAACCGAGGCCAAGGAGGGTCTGGCACTCCTCGACGAGGCCCTGGCGGTCGCCGACCGGCACACCGCGGGCGCGTAGTCCGACGGGGCCGGACGCCGGATCGTCCGGATAACGGGCGGTACATCCGTATATCGGCCGTGTAACCGATCGGTTTCAGCCGCGCTGCCTGGCCTAAGGTGTCCGAAGATCTACGGAGGAGACGGACCCCTATGCCAGGCAGCGGAAGCGGAGCCGTCACCCGCAACACACTTCGGCAGCAGATCGCGGACGCGCTGCGCGACGAGGTGCTCGCGGGCCGTCTGCCGCCGGGGACCGAGTTCACGGTCAAGCAGATCGCCGAGCAGTACGAGGTCTCCGCGACCCCGGTGCGCGAAGCGCTGGTCGACCTCTCGGCCCAGGGGCTGCTGGAGTCGGTGCAGCACCGCGGGTTCCGGGTGCGGACCTACACCGTCGACGACTTCCGGGGCATGATCGAGGCCCGCACGCTGATCCTCGACGGCATCTTCCGCTGCCTCGTCGAACGCGGCGTCGCGTCCGGAGCGGCCGAGATGCTGGTGTCGGTGCGCCGTCGCGGGGAGGAGGCGCGCAGGGCCGCCCAGAGCGGCTCGCTCGAAGTGCTCATCGGCTACGACCTGCGGTTCTGGCGGGAGCTCAGCGGGCTGGTCGGCAACCCGTACATCTCCGAGTTCCTGCACCGGATCCGGATCCAGTGCTGGGTCTTCTCCGTACCGCACCTCCAGGGGTCGCCGGAGCTGCGGACCACGCTGTGGGACGGGCACAACGAGCTGGTCGACGCCGTGACACTGGCCGACGCCGACGAGGTACGGCGCCTCGTGCGCGCCTACAACCAGCACGGTCTGGACTGGGCCGCCGGGCTCTGAGGGGCCGCCGTGGCCGCCCCCGGTTCCGCCCGCCCGCCGTCCCGGGTTCTCCCGGGTTCTGCGCACCCCTTCGCGGAGGGTGTCCGGAGCACTACTCTGACCGGATCGGCGGCAACGACTGATCGGAGTCCGCATGGCCTGTGACCTGTGGCTGGTCCCCCTTGTCGACGTGCTGTGCCACAGCCCCGACAACCCCTTCGCGGAAGAGATCGCCTCGTACGACAAGGCGCTGGGCGAGGCGGGTCTGCCATCGGTGCCCGTGTTCGCCTACATGCCGGGCCTGAGCGGGGACGTGGCCCCGGTGGCCGGTTTCGACTACGACGCCCTGCACTTCCTGCGGCGGGCGTACCTGCTCCAGATCTGCGGGCTGCCGGTGACCCCGGTGGACGAGCTCGGCGGGGACTACGAGCAGCTGCTGGAGATGTTCGAGCCGACGGCGCAGCAGTCCCACCTGGTGTGGCACTACGACCACGCCGGGGCGTACGTCCCGGTGGACTTCCCGGCTCCGCTGGCCAACGAGGAGCTGCTGGCGGGGGGCGGCCCGCTGGGATCGGCGCAGGGGCTGCTGCGGGAGCTGGCCTTCGTGGCCCCCGCGATCGGGATAGACCCGGGGAACCCGCCGGCCGCGCCGGCGCCGCCCGGCGGGCCGACATCGCTGGAGGAGCCGGCCGGGCCGATTCCGTACGACGCGAGCCCCTTTGCGCGGGAGCGGCACGTGTGGCTGGGGCTGCACGCGGCGGCGACGCGAAGCCTCGGACAGGGATCGATGATCATCTTCAGCTGAGTGGCCGCCCGGCCGCGGCTGCGGGGCACGGGGCACCGGGCGGCGCCCCGTGCCCGTGCCTCAGCGGGGCTGCTCCGGCGGCCGCTGGCGGGGCATGTTCGGGCGGGTGCCCGGCGGGAGCGGGAACCGGGCCGGGGGCACGTACGCGTCCGGGCGGACAGGGGCCCCGGCCAGGGACTGCATCACCAGCGGCGCCGGACCCGCGCGGAACTCCACCATCCAGTCCGCGGTCTCGGAACGCACCAGCTCCGTGACGTCCTCCGAGAACCGGCGCAGCACCGTCAGGCACCGCTCCGCGGCCTCGCCGGCGGTGCCCTCCGTCGGGCCCAGCACCTCCCGCACGTTCTCCGAGGCCCAGTCGAACTGGAGGGTCTGCAGGCGGCGCTGCACCGCCTGGGCGGTCGCGACGTCCCGCATCCAGCCCGAGGTCAGCCCGAAGAACCGGTCGCAGGCCAGGCACGCGGCGGCGAGCAGCAGCGACAGGTACCCGTACGAAACCACGCCCGGCGCAGAGCCCGTCAGCTCCAGCAGGGGCATCGCGGCCCCCGCGACGGCGCCCAGGGCCGCGCCGGCCCGCAGCGTCCGCGCGCCCCGGCGCTTCCAGGCCCGGTCGGAGAGGTACCACTCGGCGGTGCGCAGAGCGTCGGCCTCCACCCGGCGGTAGAGCTCGTCGAGCCGCTCCGCGGGTTCGCCCCAGTCCCCGAGCGGGAACGGCCGGCCGGTCAGGTCGCCGTCGCCGTCCTCCGCGGGATCCCGGGGTGGCCCCTCGGGCTGCATCTCCGGCTGACTCACCCGGCACTCCCTCTGCCTGCGCTGACGTCTCTGTGGTGCGCGTGTGCGCAATGATGCGCATGCTCTTCCTACCTTCGAATGACGCGCGATGGACAACGAATCCCGGGTTTTCCGCCCACACGGAGGGCGCCATCAGGTACGCGCACGCCCCGACTCTCACTCGAAAGAGTTGGTCCTCCCGGCGTAGGGCGCGGCGCGCGGGGAGCACGTAGGCTCGGATTGACCGAGCGTTCCCGAAGGTCGTAGCGACGACGTATGGAGTGAGCACCTGTGATTCCCGGTGGTGGCCAGCCCAACATGCAGCAGCTGCTCCAGCAGGCCCAGAAGATGCAGCAGGACCTCGCCGCCGCGCAGGAGGAGCTGGCTCTGGCCGAGGTCGAGGGCCAGGCCGGAGGCGGTCTGGTCAAGGCCACCGTCACCGGCTCCGGTGAACTGCGGACGCTGGTGATCGACCCGAAGGCCGTGGACCCGGAGGACACCGAGACCCTCGCCGACCTGGTGGTCGCGGCGGTCCAGGCGGCCAACGAGAACGCGCAGGCGCTCCAGCAGCAGAAGCTGGGACCGCTGGCCCAGGGCCTGGGCGGCGGCAGCGGGATCCCCGGCCTCCCGTTCTGACCCGGTTCCGGGACCCGTGCCCGAGCGGGGCCCGGCTCCCGGTGGCACGGGCACCGGAGACGTCCCGAAGACCAACAGAGAAGACCAGAGAAAGAAGGCAGTCCGTTGTACGAAGGCGTGGTCCAGGACCTGATCGACGAACTGGGCAGGCTGCCCGGCGTCGGGCCCAAGAGCGCGCAGCGGATCGCCTTCCACATCCTGCAGGCCGAACCGACCGACGTCCGCCGCCTCGCGCACGCACTGCTGGAGGTCAAGGCCAAGGTCCGGTTCTGCGCGGTGTGCGGGAACGTGGCGCAGGAGGAGCGGTGCGGGATCTGCCGTGACCCGCGCCGCGACACGACGGTCATCTGTGTGGTCGAGGAGCCGAAGGATGTCGTCGCGATCGAGCGGACCCGCGAATTCCGGGGCAAGTACCACGTCCTCGGCGGCGCGATCAGCCCGATCGAGGGCGTCGGCCCGGACGACCTGCGCATCCGCGAGCTGCTCGCGCGCCTCGCGGACGGGACGGTCACCGAGCTGATCCTGGCGACCGACCCGAACCTGGAGGGCGAGGCGACCGCCACCTACCTCGCCCGCATGATCAAGCCCATGGGCCTCAAGGTCACCCGCCTGGCCAGCGGGCTCCCCGTCGGGGGAGATCTGGAGTACGCGGACGAGGTCACGCTCGGGCGGGCCTTTGAAGGAAGGCGACTTCTCGATGTCTGACGCAACGCTGCACGCCCTCGGACAGGATCCGGACGACTTCGCGGCCTCGATCGCGGACCAGATCGAATCCTTCATCGTCGCGGTCACCGAGGTGGCCAAGGGCGAGGACCCGGACAGCGCCGTTCCCTTCCTCCTCCTGGAGGTGTCCCAGCTGCTGCTGGCGGGCGGCCGGCTGGGCGCGTACCAGGACGTCCTCCCCGAGGAGCGCTACGAGCCCGACCTGGGCCCGGAGCCGGACGTGGACGACCTGCGCGAGCGCTTCGCCGTCATGCTGGAGCCGGTCGACGTCTACTCCGAGGTCTTCGACCCGTACGAGCCGCGCAAGGCCCCGGTCGCGCACCGGATCTCCGACGACCTGGCCGACGTGGTCGCCGACCTGCGCCACGGCCTCATCCACCACCAGGCCGGCCGGATCACCGAGGCGCTGTGGTGGTGGCAGTTCTCGTACTTCACCAACTGGGGTCCGACGGCCTCGGCCACCCTGCGCGCCCTCCAGTCGCTGATCGCGCACGTCCGCCTGGACCAGCCGCTGGCCGCCCTCGACGGCCTCGACACGGACGAGGACCTGCCCGAGGAGGAGCTCGCGGAGCAGGCCGGACTGGTCATGGCCGAGGAGCTGGGGCGGCTCGGCCGCAAGTGACGGCAACCGGGGCGCTGATCCTTTCGTCTCATGATGTGGCACGGGGCGGTCGGATCCCGACCGCTCGTTAGACTGCACCAGCAATGAGACGGACCGAGCGAGGAGCGCACGTGGGCCTTGTCGTGCAGAAGTACGGAGGCTCCTCCGTAGCCGATGCCGAGGGCATCAAGCGCGTCGCCAAGCGGATCGTGGACGCCAAGAAGAACGGCCACCAGGTGGTCGTCGTGGTTTCCGCGATGGGCGACACTACGGATGAGTTGATCGATCTCGCCGAGCAGGTATCTCCGATGCCTGCGGGGCGCGAATTCGACATGCTGCTGACCGCCGGAGAGCGCATCTCCATGGCCCTGCTGGCCATGGCGATCAAAAACCTGGGCCACGAGGCCCAGTCGTTCACCGGTAGCCAGGCAGGCGTGATCACCGACTCGGTCCACAACAAAGCGCGCATCATCGATGTGACGCCGGGCCGGATCCGCACCGCGCTGGACGAGGGCAACATCGCCATCGTCGCCGGCTTCCAGGGTGTGTCCGCGGACTCCAAGGACATCACCACCCTCGGCCGGGGCGGCTCGGACACCACGGCCGTGGCGCTCGCCGCCGCGCTGGACGCCGAGGTCTGTGAGATCTACACCGATGTCGACGGCGTCTTCACCGCGGACCCCCGCGTCGTGAAGAAGGCCCGGAAGATCGACTGGATCTCCTCCGAGGACATGCTGGAGCTCGCGGCCTCCGGCTCCAAGGTGCTGCTGCACCGCTGCGTCGAGTACGCCCGCCGCTACAACATCCCGATCCACGTCCGCTCGTCCTTCTCGGGACTGCCGGGCACCTGGGTCAGCAACGAGAATCCGCAAGGGGACGCGCAGGTGGAGCACGCCATCATCTCCGGAGTCGCTCACGACGTCTCCGAAGCCAAGATCACGGTCGTCGGCGTCCCGGACAAGCCGGGCGAGGCCGCGGCGATCTTCCGGGCCATCGCGGACGCCGAGATCAACATCGACATGATCGTCCAGAACGTGTCGGCGGCCTCCACCGGCCTGACCGACATCTCCTTCACCCTCCCCAAGGCCGAGGGCCACAAGGCCATCGACGCCCTGGAGAAGGCGAAGGGCCAGATCGGCTTCGACTCGCTGCGCTACGACGATCAGATCGGCAAGATCTCCCTGGTCGGCGCGGGCATGAAGACGAACCCGGGCGTCACCGCCTCCTTCTTCCAGGCGCTGTCCGACGCGGGCGTGAACATCGAGCTGATCTCCACCTCCGAGATCCGCATCTCGGTCGTCACCCGCCAGGACGACGTCAACGACGCCGTCCGCGCGGTGCACACGGCCTTCGGCCTGGACTCCGACAGCGACGAGGCCGTCGTCTACGGAGGCACCGGACGATGACGGCGCCCCGGTCCTCCGGCCCGGCGCTCGCCGTGGTCGGGGCGACCGGAGCCGTCGGTTCGGTCCTGCTCCAGATCCTGTCCCAGCGGGCGGACGTCTGGGGCGACATCCGCCTGATCGCCTCCCCGCGCTCGGCCGGCCGCGTGCTGGCCGTCCGTGGGGAGGAGACCGAGGTGCTCGCCCTCACCGAGGACGCCTTCGACGGCTTCGGCGTGGGCGATGTCGTGCTCTTCCTGACCCCGGCCGAGGTGTCGGCGCGCTGGGCCCCCGTGGTGACCGCGCGCGGTGCCGTCGTGGTGGACCAGTCCGCCGCCTTCCGGGAAGACCCCGAGGTGCCCCTGGTGGTGCCCGAGGTGAACGGCCACGCCGTACGGATGCGGCCGCGCGGGATCGTCGCGGGCCCGGACTGCGTGACGGCCGCCATGATCGCCGCCCTGGGCGCGCTGCACGCCGAGTACGCACTGGCCGACCTGGCCGTCTCCTCGTACCAGGCCGCCAGCGCGGCCGGCCGGGCCGGTTCCGAGGCGCTGCGCCGCCAGCTGTCGCTGGTCGCCGGGAGCTCCCTGGGGGAGCAGACCGGGGACGTGCGCCGGGCCGTGGGGGAGGACACCGGCCCCTTCGCGGCTCCGCTCGCGCTGAACGTGGTGCCCTGGTCCGGGGAGCTGCGCGAGGGCGGCTGGTCCTCGCACGAGCTGGCCGTACGGGCGGAGACCCGGCGGATCCTGGGGCTGGAGACGCTGCCGATCGCGGTGACCTGCGTACAGGTTCCCGTGGTGACCGGCCATTCCCTGACGGTTCGGGCCCGCTTCGAGCGGGAGGTGGACGCCGGCCACGCCCGGGAGATCCTGGAGGCGGCGCCCGGGGTGGTGCTCGTCGACGATCCGGAGGCGGGGGAGTTCCCCACGCCCGCCGACGCGGCGGGTACGGATCCGGCGTGGGTGGGACGGGTACGGGCCTCGCTCGACGACCCCCGCTCCCTGGAGTTCTTCGTGTGCGCGGACAATCTGCGCAAGGGCGCGGCGCTGAATGCCACGCAGATCTCGGAACTGATTGCGGGTGAATTCGCGTAATTCGCTTTGTAGGATCGGTCTCGATCCCTTGATCAAGGTGATGGCCCGACTGCCGTCTGGATAAATGGGGCAATCGGGAAGAGCGGGTACGCATGAAGGCAATGGGGAAATTGCTGGTTACTCTGCCGCACGCGTACAACCCTCACGGGGGGACGCGTGTCCAACCGGCGTGGCAGAGGCACTGTTGGAATACGCCGTCGTACCGGCGCGCCCGGGGATCGTTCCCCCGCGCCGCCGCTCGCTCGCGGCAGGCGGCTCCGGCGGCTTCCCCGTGATCGTTCCCGTCCCGCCGGCAAGCGTTCCGGCCGCCGTTCCGCCCGTCCTGCCGCCCCTCGGCGGGCGCGTGCCCGCACCCCGCGACAGCACGGCCACGGAACGGTCCGCCGGACCGGCCGGCGGATCGTCCGACGCACCGGACACCACGGCGCCCGCCGCCGTGCCCGCCGGGACGCTGCCAGAGACGGCGGCCGACGGCGCGCCGGTCGTGGCCGGGACCACCGTCGACCACCTCACCGAGACCTACCGGGCCCACTACCGGTCCCTCCTGGGCCTGGCCGCACTGCTCCTCGACGACACGGCCTCCTGCGAGGACGTGGTCCAGGAGGCCTTCATCCGCGTCCACTCGGCCCGCAACCGGGTGCGCGACCGCGACAAGACACTGGCCTATCTCCGCCAGACCGTCGTGAACCTCTCGCGTTCCGCGCTGCGCCGCCGCATCCTCGGTCTCAAGCTGCTGTCCAAGCCGATGCCGGACATGGCCAGCGCGGAGGAAGGGGCCTACGACCAGCTGGAGCGGGACGACCTGATCAAGGCGATGCGCGGGCTCCAGCGCCGCCAGCGCGAGGTGCTGGTGCTGCGCTACTTCGCGGACATGACGGAGGTCCAGGTCGCCGAGACGCTCGGGATATCGCTCGGCTCGGTCAAGGCGTACGGTTCGCGGGGCATTGCCGCGCTGAGGGTGGCGATGGAGGCAGCGCAGTCATGAGGGACGACCACGAGAACAACCCGCGGGGTCCGGCCGCACCGGGCACCGGTGACGAGCAGGTCCTGCGGAGTCTGCTGGCCGGAGCCGTGCAGGGCCTGGAGCCCTCCGAAGGGGCCCTGGAGCGGCTGCGCCACGCGGTGCCCGCCCGCCGGGCCCGCAAGCGGCAGGCACTCGTCGGGGCGGCCGCGGCGGCCCTGCTGGCCGGCACCGCGATCCCGGCCGCGCTGCACCTGGGCACCGACCAGGGCGCGGCAGCCGGACACTCGGCGATGGCCGGTCACGGCGAGGCGCAGGGCGGCAAGACCGGAGGCCCCTCCGACCCGCACCAGAACGGCTCCGGCGACGGGACCGGGACCGGCCCGAAGACCGTGAAGCCCGCCGGCGCGGACCAGGAGGCGGGCGGTGCCGGCGGCACGCCGTCCCCGCAGGCCGGCGGCTCACCCTCCGGCGGCACGGTCACGGGCGGCCCGTCCGACGCGGGAACCGTCGCGGGCACCGCGAACGGAGCCGGCCACGGCCCGCCCCCGGTGGGCGCGGCCCCCGGCGTCCCCGGCTGCACCGCCGGACAGCTCGGGGTGGCCGGCAGCGCCCGTGCCCCCGGGCCCGACGGCAAGGTGCTCGGCAGTTTCAAGGTCACCAACGTCTCCGCCAAGGGCTGTACGGTCACCGGCCCGGACACCGTGACCGCCGCGGCGGTCCCCGCCGGGCCGCCGCCCGCCCAGTCCGCCGGGGTGACGGTCACCGGCCACACGGCGGGAGACCCGGTGAGCGGGCTGCTGCCCGACCCGTCGGCGGAGACCCCGGTGCTGTTCCTGGAGCCGAACACGGCGTACGAGGTGCGCTTCGCCTGGGTGCCCTCGGGAGCCTCCTGCCCGGCACCACCCGGCCCGTCGGCCAAGCCCCAGCAGGGCGACGCCGCGCAGCCGGCCGGTGCGGGGACGGCCACGGGAGCGCCCGCCGCCGCGCCGGGCGGTGACGGGACCGCTGCCGCGGCCGCCGCCGCTCCGGGCCCGGACCCGCAGACCGGCGGTACGGACGCCCAGCCGGGCGGAGTGGCGGTCTCGCACACCCCGGCCACGGGCGATCCGGTCACCCGGACCACCATTCCCGAGGCCTGCGGCGGGACGGTCTACCGGACGGGGATCATCCCGCAGGCGACGCCGTAGCGCGGAGCCGGCGTCCGGTCCGGCCCGGACGCGCCGGACCGGCGGGGCCAGGTCCGTTTCGCGGACCGGACCCCGGTGCGGGGTCCGGGCTCAGGCCCGGGCTTCGGCCCGCGTGCTCGTGGGAGCGGCGTCCGGCGCCGGGAGCAGTCCCGCCTCGGCGTCGCGCAGGGTCTCGACCTCGCGCCGGTAGAGCCGGAACCACATGAAGAGCACGAATCCGGCGAAGACGAACCACTCGCCGGTGTAGCCGAGGTTCTGGAAGGCCTTCATGTCGAGACCGGTGTTGACCGGCGCCTTCGCCGGCACCGGAAGCATTCCGTCGGCCGGGGTCTGCACCGTCAGCCAGGCGTCGTAGAGCGGGTCCTGCACCAGGTTGACCAGCGTGGCCGACCCGATCACCCCGACCTGCCCGGCCGGCAGCCCGCCCTGTGCGTGCACGCCCTTGGTCCCCGAGTTCTCCGAGGACTGCAGGGCACCCGTCACCTCGGTCCGCCCGGCCGGCGGTGCCGGAGCCTTCGCCGGGTCCGGCGTCCCGGGCAGCCAGCCGCGGACCACGGGGACGGTCTTGCCACCGTCGGTCCGCAGCAGGGTCAGGACGTAGAAGCCCGTCTTCCCGTCGAGCACCCGGTCCGGGACCAGCAGCTGCCGCCCGTACTCACCGGCCGCCGAAGCGAGCCGTCCGGAGGTCTTCGTGTCGACCGGGAGCAGAGAGTCCAGCGGTGCGGCCGCCTGGTCGGCGGGCCGCTCCGCGTTCGCCTCCCGGTGGCTGCCGACGCGGTCCTCGAACCGGCCGAGCTGCCAGGTCCCCATGAACAGGCAGAAGGGGATGGCGAGCGCGACGAAGACGTTGATCCCCCACCAGCGCGGGGTCAGGAGAAACCGGTGCACCCCACCACCGTACGGGGGCCGTGCCCGGAGCCCGTCTCCGGGGCTCGGCGGGCTCCGGGCGCACCACGGGCGCACCGGAGGCCGGCCGAGCCCCGCGGCATCACCTCGGCAGGTGCTTCAGCGCGAACTCCAGGTCCATCCGGACCTGCTTGATCCGCTCCTCCACGACCAGCGAGCCGTGTCCCGCGTCGTAGCGGTAGACCTCGTGGACGGCGCCGCGCGCCGCGAGCCGCTCCACGTAGTTGTCGATCTGCCGGATCGGACAGCGCGGGTCGTTGACGCCCGCCGCGATGTGGACGGGCGCCTTGACCGCGTCCACGTACGTCAGCGGTGAGGAGGCCTCGAACCGCTCCGGGACCTCCTCCGGAGTGCCGCCGAAGAGGGTGCGGTCCAGGGCCTTCAGCGCCTCCATCTCGTCGTGGTACGCCGTCACGTAGTCCGCCACCGGTACGGCGGCCAGCCCGACCGCCCAGTCGTCGGGCCGGGTGCCGATGCCGAGCAGGGTCAGGTACCCGCCCCAGGAGCCGCCCGACAGGACGAGGCGCGCCGGGTCCGCGAGGCCGGAGGCGACGGCCCATTCCCGGACGGCGGAGACGTCCTCCAGCTCGATCAGGCCGACCCGGTGCTTGAGGGCGTCGGTCCACTCGCGCCCGTAGCCGGTCGAACCCCGGTAGTTGACCCGGACCACGGCGAAGCCGTGGTCGAGCCAGGCCGCCGGCGTGGCGAGGAAGGAGTCGCTGTCGTGCCAGGTCGGGCCGCCGTGGATCTCGAAGATCGTGGGGAAGGGGCCCTCGCCGTGGCCCACCGGGCGCTGGGCGAGCGCGTGGATCCGTCCGCCGGGGCCCTCCACCCACACGTCCTCGACGGGCAGCGAGCCCGGCGGCCGGAAGCCGGGCGGGTCGAGCACGACGCCGCCCGCGGTGGACCGCACGGAGGCCGGCTCGGCCGCCGAGGACCACTGGTACTCCACGGTCCCGTCGGGGCGGGCGGTCGCGCCGCTGACCGACCCCGGGGGCGTGTCCACCCGTACGAGTTCCCGCGCGGCCAGGTCGTAGCGCCACAGCTCGCTGCGCGCCTCGAAGCTGTGCGCGACGAGCAGGGCGGACCCGTCCGGGTACCACTCGGCGCTGACGTCGCCCGGCAGCTCGACGGCGAGGTCCTCCTGGGAGCCGGTGGCGACGTCCCACACCATCGGCTCCCAGCGGCCGCGCCGCTGGTGGCCGACGAGCAGCCGGGTGTCCCCGGCGACCGGGGCGAAGCCGAGCACCTCCAGGCCGAGCTCCACGGTGGCGCCGCGCGAGTCGTCGAGCTCCGCCACGGTCGCCCCGTCGAGGGTGACCACGCGCAGCGCCGAGTGCATCGCGTCGCCGTGCTCGGTGTGCTCGATGGCGAGCAGGGTCCCGTCGTGGGACAGGTCGCCGACGCCGGCCGACTCGCGGTGGCGGTAGATGACGGCGGGGGCGCTGCCGTCGGGGCGCACCACGTGGATGGTGGAGCCGTCCTCGTCCGTGGACCGGCCGACGACCGCGGTGCCGTCGCGGCCGATGGCGAGACCGGCCGGGTAGGAGGCCTCCAGGCCGGGGGTGGCGGGCTCGTCGGGTCCGCCCGCGAAGGGCTGGCGGACCCAGGTGCCGAACTCGTCGCCGTCGGTGTCGGAGAACCACCAGATCCACTCGCCGTCGGGGGAGAGGGTGCCGTCGGTGGTGCCGTTGGGGCGGTCGGTGGCCTGGCGCTGCGTGCCGGTGGCACGGTCCCAGGCGTAGAGCTCGTACGTCCCGGTGGCGTTCGAGACGAAGAGCGAGCGGTCCGGGGCGTCCTCCGCCCAGTCGGGGAGCCCGACCCGCGGCGCCCGGAAGCGCTTCTCCCAGTCGGGCATCTCGGGCGTCTCGGCGGCTGCGCCGGGGGTCAGATCGCTGTCGCTGGTCATGCCCTCCATTCTTGCCGCACCGGCCGGAGCGGTGCGCCGGTGCGGTGCCGGGATGCCGACGCCGGCGAAGGGGGGCATCGTGGTGGGGGTACGCCCACGGCAGCCGAGAGGTGTTGATCATGGCCAAGAAGGCTCGCACCGGTCACCACGAGCACCAGGACTCCGAGCGCGCGCTGGCGAAGAACACCGCGGCCGAGGCGCGTGCCAAGGCCGCCGTCCGGGATGTCCAGTCGGTCGCAGCCAAGACGAGGGGCATGCAGCAGAAGGCCCAGTCGAAGCGCGGCTGAACGCCGCGCGGGCCCGATGTTTCACGTGAAACAGAGCGCCGCGTGCGTACGCTGACCGCATGCGGATGATCGTGCGCGGTGCCCGGCTCCTCCACACCGACGGCCTGTCCGATGTCGAGGTCGGCGAGGACGGCCGCATCGCGCGGGTCATCCCGCACGACGACCAGAAGGAGCCGCCCGCGACGGGCGTGCTCATCGAGGCCCACGGAGGGCTGCTCTCCCCCCCCTTCGTCGAACCCCACATCCACCTCGACACCGCCCTGACCGCCGGTCAGCCGCGCCCCAACGCCTCCGGCACCCTCTGGGAGGGAATCGCCTGCTGGAGCGAGCGCAAAGGGACCCTCACCCGCGAGGACGTGATCGCGCGGGCCACACAGGTGCTGCGCTGGCAGGCATCCCACGGCGTCCTGCACGTCCGCACCCACTGCGACGTCACCGACCCCTCCCTCACCGCGCTCGACGCGCTGCTGGAGGTCCGCGACCGGGTGCGGGACGTGATGACGCTCCAGATCGTGGCCTTCCCCCAGGAGGGCATCGTCTCCTTCCCCGACGGCGAGGCGCTGCTGCGCGAGGCCGTCGCGCGCGGGGCGGACGTCGTCGGGGCGATCCCGCACTTCGAGGACACCCGCGAGGACGGGGTCGCCTCGCTGCGGATCGCGTTCGCGCTGGCCGAGGAGCACGGACTGCGGGTCGACGCCCACTGCGACGAGATCGACGACGAGCAGTCCCGCTTCGTGGAGGTGCTGGCGACCCTCGCGCTGCGCTCGGGCCTCGGCGGGCGCGCGACCGCCTCGCACACGACGGCGATGGGCTCCTACAACGGCGCGTACAGCTACAAGCTCCAGCGGCTCCTGGTCCGTTCCGGAATCAACCTGGTCTCCAACCCCTTCGCCAACCTCAACCTCCAGGGCCGCTTCGACGGCTATCCGCGCCGTCGCGGCCTCACCCAGGTCAAGGAGATGCTGGCCGCCGGGGTCAACGTGGCCTTCGGCCACGACGACGTGATGGACCCCTGGAACGCGCTCGGCACCGCGAACCCGCTCCAGACCGCCCTCGTCGGCCTCTACGCCGCCCAGCTCACCGGAGCCGGCGAGATCCCGGCCGCCTTCGCGATGGTGACGGACCGTGCGGCCCGTGTGCTCGGCCTCGACGCCTCGGAGTACGGGATCACGGAGGGCGCCCCCGCCTCCTTCGTGCTCCTGCCCGTGCCCACGCCCGAGGAGGCGATCCGCCGTCAGGTCCGGCCGCGTTACGTCGTGTCGCGCGGCAGCGTCCTCGCCGAGACCCGGCCCGCGCCGACACGGCTGTCCTGGCCGGGGGAGGGGCCGTCCGAAGTGGACTTCATCCCGTCCGCCTAAGGTGCCCCCATGACGTGGACCCTTCACAACCTCGACTCCGACACGGCCCGTTCGGCCTTCGAGGTCGCCTCGGAGTACGCCGATCAGGCCCTCCTCAACCACTCCGTCCGTTCGTACGCCTTCGGCGCCGAGTACGCGCGCCGGCACGGGCTCGCCTACGACGCGGAACTCCTCTACGTCAGCGCCCTGCTGCACGACCTGGGTCTGACCCCGCCCTTCGACAGCCACACCCTCCCCTTCGAGGAGGCCGGCGGGCACGTGGCCCGGATCTTCACCGCGGGGCTGGGCTGGGCGCCGCAGCGGCGGGCGCGGGCGCAGGAGGTGATCGTGCTGCACATGCGCGACGACGTCACCGCCGCCGAGGACGTGGAGAGCCACCTCCTCCAGGTGGGCACGAGCGCGGACGTGTCGGGGCTGCGCGTCGCCGACTTCGACCCCGCCTTCCGGGCCGGCCTGCTGGAGCACTACCCGCGCCTCGGCTTCGGACCGGCCTTCCTGGCCCTGGTCGAGGACCAGGCCGTACGCAAGCCCACCTGCGCGGCGGCCGCGTACGTGGCGGGCGGCGGCGCCGGACGCATCGCGGCGAACCCGCTGGACGCGTAGCGGCCGCCGGGAAGCAGCCCGGTGACGATCACGGCGGCCACGACGGTCATGATCACCAGCGGGGTCACGGCGGCGTGGCCCAGCGGCACGGTCACCGGCGCCGCACTGCTGACCGGCATCCGCAGCACGACGGCCGCGGCCTCCGCGAGACCCGCCGCCACCCGGGGACGACGCCCAGCCCCGGCAGCGGCGACAGCAGCAGCCCCCTCGCCGCGCCCAGGAACAGCGCCGGGAAGACCGGGCTGCCCCGCAGGCTGCCGAGGCACAGCGCGTACCCGACCGCCCTGCACAGCAGTACGGCGATCAGCGCGCCCATGGCCCAGGCCTGCGGATCGGCGGTCAGCGTGGCCAGGGTGCTCTCCCCCGAGGAGGCCACGTCCTGCGGATCCCGGCCCGCGGCCATCGCCGAGTGCTGCAGGACGGCCAAGACCACCGCGATCGGCAGCCCCCAGACCACGTCGGGGGCGTCCAGCCGGGTGAACGGCTCGGGCAGCTTCGCGTTCAGCTCGCCGACCTGCAGACCGGTCCACTGACCGAAGCCGGTGAACACCAGGGCCCAGGGTGATCAGCCCGACCGGGCCGCCGGCGACGAGCAGCAGCGGCAGCGGCCACCACCAGGGGCTTCAGGTGTCCGGGGGCCTTCAGCACGTCCGCCGGCCGGACCGCCTCGGCGGGCTGCCCCGTGCTCAGGGCTCATACCCGCCCGGGCGGCGGGTGAGCCCGATCCGCACCGCGCCGAAGAGCACCTTGGCGACGATGCCCACCACGACGAGGTCGGCCACCATCTGCAGGGTCGTCAGCACCCGGCCGGTGGGCGTCGTCGGCACGATGTCGCCGAAGCCCACGGTCGCGAACACCGTCACCGTGAAGTACAGGGCGCTGGTCCGGTTCAGGGGTTCCGAGAACGACTGCGGATTCCCGTCCGAGAGCAGGACGTACGACGCCGAGAACAGCAGCAGGAACAGGGGCACGGCGGTGGCCAGCGCCTCGAGCGCCCGCAGCCGCGGATACTCCGACCGGCTGATGGCGGAGGCCTGCCAGCCCACCAGGGCCCCGAACAGCACCAGCCCGGCCAGCAGCGCTCCGAAGGAGAGGACGTTGAAGCCGTGGTCGAGCGGCGCCACGTAGTAGAGCGTGGTCAGCACGGCCGGCGCCCCGAGGATGCACGCCAGGTGGCCCAGGAGGTGTACGTGCCGCCGTCGGCCCGAGCCGTCGCCGCTCATGGCGCTCCTCCCGTGCCCCGGCGGCCTGCCCCTCCGGCGTGGCCCTCCAGGCATTGCAACACCGCCCGCCCCCCGCCGCACCTCGGCCGCCGCCCCGCCAGCCCGTCCGATGACGAAGGCCCCGACCCGTCCACGACGTGGCCGGGGCCGGGGGCCTCCCGCTCGTGACAGGGCCTGACCCGCGATCCGGATCAAGCCCTTGACCAGGCCTTACGCTCCAGGCGGTATCACTTCGCGCCGATCGCGTACCGGTACGACGTCTGGACGATCTGCCAGACGGTCTCCAGCTCCGCCGCGTTCCTGGGCCCGTAGACGAGCGTCACGTCCTGGACCGGGTGGTGTACGCCCCAGCCCGCGGCGAGGACCTCGGCCTCGGCCTCCGGCGGGAGCGTGACGTGGAGCGAGCCGTCGTGGTGGGGGTGGATGTGGCCCCACTCCCGGCCCCGCTGGAAGGCCGCGGCGGGGCCCGTGCCGATGCCCTCGGGCAGGAACAGCGCACGGGCGTGCGGGACCGAGACGAGCGTAGGGGCCATGTAGACGTACGGGAGCGCGCGCATCCGCTCCCACAGCTCCTCCTGGATCATGATCGGGGAGATCTGGGAGCCCTGACCGTGCGGAGCCGGTCCGAAGACGCGCGGGGCCGCGCCTTCGCGGCGGGGCAGGTGCAGCATGAGGTGTCCTTTCCGGCCGGTGACCCGGCCGAGGGGTGAACCGTCGACGGAGCTGCAGCATGCGCACCCCGGACGCGCGCCTTGGTGGAGAGCGGGTCGAGGACACGTCGGAGCCCGGTGGCCCCGGCCCCACGAGGCACAACTGACCGGCCGTGACCAGAAACGCAGGAAGGGCCTGATCCGCATTGCGGATCAGGCCCTTCCTGTCTTACGAAGTCGGGGTGGCGGGATTTGAACCCACGACCTCTTCGTCCCGAACGAAGCGCGCTGCCAAGCTGCGCTACACCCCGATGTCCACCTTGCAGGCTTGCTGCCTGGCGACATCGATTACTTTAGCGGACCCTCGCCCGGAGACGAAATCCGGTTTTCGCGGGGCCCCGGCGGGAAGGCGGAGCGGCGCCCTACGCCTTGGGCGTGAGGGTCAGGAGCGTGGCCTCCGGCGGGCAGGCGAAGCGGACCGGGGTGAAGCGGTTCGTGCCGCAGCCGGCCGAGACGTGCAGGTAGGAGCGGTGCCCCCCGGCCTCGTACGTCGACAGGCCCTTCACCCGCTTGGTGTCGAGGTCGCAGTTGGTGACCAGCGCCCCGTAGAAGGGGATGCACAGCTGCCCGCCGTGGGTGTGCCCGGCGAGGATCAGCGGGTAGCGGTCGGCGGCGAAGGCCTCCAGGACCCGGAGGTAGGGGGCGTGCACCACGGCCAGCGAGAAGTCCGCGTCCGCCTCGGGGCCGCCCGCGACCCGCTCGTAGCGGTCCCGCTTGATGTGGGGGTCGTCCAGCCCGGTGAAGGCCAGCTCCAGACCGTTCAGCTTCATGCGGGCCCGGGTGTTGGTCAGGTTCAGCCAGCCGGCGGCGTCGAAGGCGTCCCGCATGTCCTCCCACGGGTTGTGGACGGCGCCGACGACCGGCTTGTTGCCGTTCAGCCCGTGCCGGCCCTGCGCCTTCTCGATCAGGTAACGCCCTGGGTTGCGCAGCCGCGGCCCGTAGTAGTCGTTCGACCCGAAGACGTACGCGCCGGGGAACTCCATCAGCGGACCCAGCGCGTCCAGCACCTCCGGCACGCCCTCCGTGTCGGAGAGGTTGTCGCCGGTGTTGACGACGAAGTCGGGGCGCAGCCCCGCCAGGGACTGGAGCCAGGCGCGTTTCTTGCGCTGCCCGCCGACCATGTGGATGTCCGACACCTGCAGTACGCGCAACGGCCGCATCCCCGCCGGAAGCACCGGCACCGTGACCCGCCGCAAGCGGAACGACCGGGCCTCGAATCCGGCGGCATAGGCCACTCCGGCGGCCCCCACCGCCGCGAGTCCGGCCGTGACCTTCAGGGGGACTTCGTAACGCGCGCGCATGCCCCCATCGTCGCAGACCGCGAAAACCCGCGGGCGCCACCGTCCCCGCACCTGGCAGACTCAGTGCATGACCACGCTCAAGGCCAAGCTCCAGGAAGACCTCACCACCGCGATCAAGGCGCGCGACGAACTCGCTTCGTCCACCCTGCGCCTGACCCTCTCCGCCATCACCAAGGAGGAGGTCGCGGGCAAGGAAGCGCGCGTGCTCTCCGACGACGAAGTCCTCAAGGTGATCGCCAAGGAGGCGAAGAAGCGCCGCGAGGCCTCGGAGGCCTTCGCCCAGGGTGGCCGCGACGAGCAGGCCGCGCGGGAGACCGCCGAGGGCGAGTTCCTGGACGGCTACCTGCCCAAGCAGCTCAGCGACGACGAGCTCGTGGCGATCGTCGCGCAGGCGGTGGAGGAGGCCAAGGCGGCGGGTGCCGAGGGGCCGCGGGCCATGGGCGCCGTCATGAAGATCGTGAACCCGAAGGTGGCCGGTCTGGCCGAGGGCGGCCGCGTCGCCGCCGTCGTCAAGCAGCAGCTCTCGTAGCGGCGGACCCGACCGGGAGTACAGGAAGAAGGGGAGGGCCCCGGCGGAACCGCCCGCCGGGGCCCTCCCCTTCTTCTTCGCTTCTCCCGCTACTGCGGCTCCGGGCCGCCGATCAGGCCGGCCGCGCCCGCCGCGGTGCCGCCGGTGACGGGGTCGGTCGCGCCGCCTCCCGTGGCGCCGCCGAAGAGGCCTCCGGTGGGTCCGGCCGCCGTCGCGCCGCCGGGGCGGTTGTCCCCCGGCTTGTTGTCGCCGCCGGGCTTGCCCGGCTTCCCGGGCTTGCGCGGGGTGGTCGGCTGGGTCGGGTTGTTCCGGCCGCCGTTGTTGCCACCGGTGCCGTTGTTGCCGCCATTGCCGCCGCCACCGCCCGGAACCGAGGGCTCCGGGATGTTGACCGTGACGAATCCGGGGGCCTCGCGGCCGGACAGCGAGCCGGAGACCGCGTCCTTCCAGATCGGGCCGGGCAGGCCACCGCCGAAGACCTTCGGGTAGTACTGACCGCCGATGGTGATGTCCTCCATCGTGATCTTCTTCGCGCCACCCGAACCGACCCACACGGCGCCGGACAGGTTCGGCGTGTAGCCGACGAACCAGGCGTTGTAGCGGTTGTCCGTGGTACCGGTCTTGCCGGCGTTGTCGCGGTCGGTCAGACCGGCCCGCTCACCCGTACCGGAGTCGACCACTCCGCGCAGCAGCGTGTTGATCGTGTCGGCGGTGTCCTGGGACATCGCCCGGTCGCACTTGGTCTTCGGCACCGCGAGGGCCTTGCCGTGGGCGTCGGTGATCGACTCCAGCGCGATCGGGGTGCAGTAGATGCCCCGGTTGGCGAAGGTGGCGTAGGCGTTGGCCATCGTCAGCGGGGACATCTCGGCGGCGCCGAGCGCGATGGACGGCTCCTCGGGCAGCTTCACGCCGCTGGCCGGGACCACGCCCAGCTTCTGCGTCATCTCCGTGACCGGGCACAGCCCGATCTCCGAGATCATCTGCACGAAGTACGTGTTGATGGACTTCTCCATCGCCGTCTTCAGCGCGTACGGACCCTGCTCCTCCGGGGTCTCGTTCTCCGCCGTCTGCAGCTTGCCGTTGGCGAGCGGCAGATTCTGCCAGTTCGACCCGTCGCACCGGGACACCGGGCTCGGGTACTCCATCTTGTTCGGCGCCGAGTACACCTTCGTCGGCTCCATGCCCCGCTCTATGGCGGCGGCGGCGATGAACGGCTTGAACGTGGAGCCGACCTGGAAGCCGAAGTTGGAGCCGCCCATCCGCTTGTCCACGGAGTAGTTGATCTGCGTCTCGTTCTTCCCGAAGCCGTACGGCTTCGACTGGCCCATCGCCAGCACCCGTCCGGTGCCCGGCTGGACCATGGTCACGGCCGTCGCGATCGAGTCGTCCTCGTGGACGTGGTCCTTGATCGATGCGTTGGCGGCGTCCTGCGACTGCGGGTCCAGCGTCGTACGGACCGTCAGACCGCCCTGGTTCCAGATCTTCGCGCGCTCCTCCCGGGTCTTGCCGAAGACCGGATCCGACAGGAAGGTGGCGCGCACGTAGTCGCAGAAGAAGCCCGCGCCCTTGACCGCGGTGATGCAGCCGTTCTTCGGCCGGGTCACCTTCAGGGTCACCGGCTTCTTCTTCGCCTCGTCCGCCTCCGCCTGCGAGATGTCCTTCATGTCGGCCATCCGCTGGAGGACGGTGTTGCGGCGCTTCATCGCCTCCTGCGCGTCGTTCACCGGGTCGAACCGGCTCGGCGACTGGACGACGCCCGCGAGCAGCGCCGACTCCTCCAGGGTCAGGTCCTTGGCGGGCTTGCTGAAGTAGCGCTGCGCCGCGGACTCGATCCCGTACGCCTGCTGGCCGAAGTACGTGATGTTGAGGTAGTTCTCGAGGATCTTCTTCTTCCCGAGCTCTTCCTCGACCTGGATCGAGTACTTCAGCTCGCGGATCTTGCGTCCGAGGCTCTTCTCCTGGGCCTCGCGGACCTTCGACTCGTCGTCACCCGCCTCCTCGACGAAGACGTTCTTGACGTACTGCTGCGTGAGCGTGGAGGCGCCCTGCGCGGCGCCGCCCTCCTGCGCGTTGCGGTTCACCGCGCGCAGGATGCCCTTGAGGTCGACCGCGCCGTGTTCGTAGAAACGCGAGTCCTCGATCGCGACGATCGCCTTCTGCATGTACGGCGAGATGGCCGTGAGCGGGACCACTTGCCGGTCCCGTGAATAGACGGTGGCGATCAGGCCACCTTCCGCGTCCAGAATCGTGGTGCGCTGGCTCAACGGAGGGGTCTTCAGATTGGCCGGGATCTCGTCGAAACCCTCGACGGTCCCCTTGGCCGCGAGTCCCAGCGCGCCTGCGCCCGGGATCGCGATGCCGGCGAGTACGACTCCTGAGAGAACGGACACCCCGAGGAACTTGGCGGCCTGCTGTGGCCCCGTGAGCCCGCCGCCCGAGCGCTTCTTTCCCATGGAGGGCAGCCTACGTTCTCATTCGCCGGACACACGCGAATGCCTTGGCCTAAGCTGACCCCAACTGTCACAGGAGCGCGGTGCCACATCAACCCCCCGGCTTGATTTTCACCCTTCCCGAATGGGGTGGACGCATGTCCGAATCCCGCCCTTCCCGCTGACGGACCCGCACCGGCCCTTTCCCGATTTCACCCGAATCGCCGGAATGGTCGGGCATGTCGCCGGATCACTCCGTCGGGTGATCTGCCGCTTACCCATAGTCCGTTCGGACCATTCAAGATTGGGCCCGTCGGGGGTGTTGCACTGTGCCCGCCTTCCGTAACGTCCTCAACTGGCAGCGGTGAATATGCCGCTACCGCCGTGGGGGAGCCTCGATTCGGGAGAGGACGGCGCCGGGATGGGCTGGGTTACCGACTGGAGTGCGCAGGCAGCCTGCCGCACTACCGATCCGGATGAACTGTTCGTTCAAGGAGCGGCACAGAACAGGGCCAAGGCGGTGTGCACCGGATGTCCGGTGCGGACCGAATGCCTGGCCGACGCGCTCGACAATCGTGTCGAGTTCGGAGTGTGGGGCGGAATGACCGAGCGGGAACGACGCGCCTTGTTGCGCAGGCGTCCCACCGTCACCTCGTGGCGACGGTTGCTCGAAACCGCCCGCACGGAGTACGAGCGCAGTACGGGCATCCTGACCGTGGATGTCGACGCGGAGATCGACGTGGCGTACGAGACGTACGCGGCAGCCGGGTAACCACCCGGGCGCCACGTCGTACGAACGCCTATGCTCCGGCCGGAACACCGGCCGCGAGTCGCTCTCCGATGGCCCGCAGCCCGGCGAGGTCGTGTACATCGCCGGGCAGGGCGGCCACTTGGGCCACCGCCACTTCGGGGTGCAGTGAAGTGAAACGGTCGCGGGTGCGCTGTTCGCGCCCGATCACCTGCATGCGTTCGGCGTGCAGGCGCAACAACCCTGCCGTGATCTCGTCCACCTCGGTGACGGCGCACGCGTCGTCCGTGTTGTGTGCGTCAGGTGCTTCCGGTTCTCCGGAGGTCTTCGGTGCGTCGTCCACGCCGGGGGAGCCGTCGTCGGCGGCGTCACGAAGTCCAGCTTTCCCGGACTCCTGATCGACAATGCCGCCTTCTTCAAGATTCTCTGCGGCGGCCAGGGCCCGCTCGGCGGACAGCCGTGCGGCATCGCTCCCGTGCACCCGGTTCAGCACCAGGCCGGCCAGCGGCATCCGCTCCGCGGCCAGCCGTTCGACGAAGTACGCGGCCTCGCGCAGCGCGTCCGGCTCGGGGGCGGCGACCACGAGGAAGGCCGTACCGGGAGCCTGGAGCAGCCGGAAGGTCGCGTCCGCGCGGGTGCGGAACCCGCCGAACATCGTGTCCATCGCGGCCACGAAGGTCTGCACGTCCTTCAGCAGCGAGGCGCCCATCAGCTTGCTCAGCGTGCCGGTCATCATCGACATGCCGACGTTCAGGAACTTCATGCCGGCCCGCCCGCCGACCTTCGCCGGAGCCATCAGCACCCGGATGAACTTCCCGTCCAGGAAGGACCCGAGCCGCTTCGGCGCGTCGAGGAAGTCCAGCGCGGACCGGCTCGGCGGGGTGTCCACCACGATCAGGTCCCAGTCGTCCTTGGACCGCAGCTGCCCCAGCTTCTCCATCGCCATGTACTCCTGCGTGCCCGCGAAACCGGCCGACAGGGACTGGTAGAAGGGGTTCGCGAGGATGGCCCGCGCCCGCTCGGCGTCCGCGTGCGATTCGACGATCTCGTCGAAGGTCCGCTTCATGTCCAGCATCATGGCGTGCAGTTCGCCGCCCCCGCCGGACACGCCCGCGACCTTGCGCGGGGTGTTGTCCAGCGAATCGATGCCCATCGACTGGGCCAGCCGACGCGCCGGGTCGATGGTCAGCACGACCACCTTCCGCCCGCGTTCGGCCGCCCGGACGCCGAGCGCCGCGGCCGTCGTGGTCTTGCCGACCCCGCCCGCCCCGCAGCACACGATGATCCGGGTCTTCGGATCGTCCAGCAGCGCGTCGACCGCCAGTCGCGCGGGAGTGTCCAGGCCCACTGTGTTCCCACCCTCACTCATCGGCGTCCGCCTGCTTGCGGAGCTCGGTCGCCAGCTCGTACAGCCCGGCCAGCTCCATCCCCGAGCCGAGCAGGGGGAGTTCGTACGTCGGCACGTCCAGCCCCGCCAGCACCTGGCGTTGCTCCCGCTCCAGCTCCACCCGGCTCGCGTGCTCCGCGGCCTGCGCCAGCAGCGGCTCCACCAGCCGCTCGGCCAGCCCGCCGCGCCGCGCGCCCCCGAGCCCGACCCGGGACAGGGCCCGGGCGATGTCGGCCCGGTGACCCTCGGCGGCCTCGCGCAGGGTGCCCTCGTCAACATGGTGCGGGCGCACCATGTTGACGAAGACCCGGCCCACCGGAAGCCCTGCCTCCAGCAGTTCCGCGATGCCGTCCGCGGTCTCCTGGACGGGCATCTCCTCCAGCAGGGTCACCAGGTGCACCGCCGTGTCGGGTGACTTGAGCACCTTCATCACGGCCTGCGCCTGGTTGTGGATGGGCCCGAACCGGGCCAGCCCCGCCACCTCGTCGTTGACGTTCAGGAAGCGGGTGATCCGCCCGGTCGGAGGCGCGTCCATGATCACGTGGTCGTAGACGAACCGCCCCGCCTTGTCCTTGCGCCGGACCGCCTCGCACGCCTTGCCGGTCAGCAGGACGTCCCGCAGACCGGGCGCGATGGTCGTGGCGAAATCGATCGCCCCGAGCTTCTTGAGCGCCCGGCCGGCGGAGCCGAGCTTGTAGAACATCTGGAGGTAGTCCAGCAGCGCCCGTTCCGCGTCGATGGCGAGCGCGTACACCTCACCCCCGCCCCCGCCGGGCGCGACGGCGATCTTCCGCTCCTCGTAGGGGAGCGCCTCCGTGCCGAAAAGCTGTGCGATCCCCTGCCTGCCCTCGACCTCCACGAGAAGAGTCCGCTTGCCCTCGCGTGCGAGGGCAAGCGCGAGTGCCGCGGCGACCGTGGTCTTGCCGGTGCCGCCCTTGCCGCTGACCACCTGGAGCCTGCTCACAGCGTCCGAGCCTAACCACTCCCGCCCAGGCATTACGCTCGGGCCCATGACCAAGAAGTTCGAATACGCGACGGTGCCCCTGCTGGTGCACGCCACCAAGCAGATCCTCGACACCTGGGGCGAGGACGGCTGGGAGCTCGTCCAGGTCGTGCCCGGCCCGAACAACCCCGAGCAGCTCGTGGCCTACCTCAAGCGGGAGAAGGCATGAGCGGCGTCGTCGAAGCGAGGATCGCCGAGCTCGGCCTGACCCTCCCCGAGGTCGTTCCGCCGCTGGCCACGTACCAGCCGGCCGTGCGGTCGGGTGCCTACGTGTACACCGCCGGCCAGCTCCCGATGGTGCAGGGCAAGCTGCCACTGACCGGCAAGGTCGGCGCGGAGGTCTCCGCGGAGCAGGCCAAGGAGCTGGCCGCGACCTGCGCGCTGAACGCGCTGGCCGCCGTCAAGTCCGTGGTCGGTGACCTGGACAAGATCGCCCGTGTCGTCAAGGTCGTCGGCTTCGTCGCCTCGGCCCCCGACTTCACGGCCCAGCCGGGCGTGCTGAACGGCGCGAGCGAGCTGCTGGGCGAGATTCTCGGCGAGAAGGGCGTCCACGCGCGCAGCGCGGTCGGCGTCGCCGTCCTCCCGCTGGACGCCCCGGTCGAGGTCGAGATCCAGGTCGAGCTGACCGCTTCGGCCTGACGCGCCGCTCCCTGCGGGAAGCGCCGCTCGCACCGACCGCTCGGCCCCGAGGGGCCTCCCCGGCCCCGCGCCGCCCCACCGGACTCCGTCCGGCGGGGCCGGTGCGGGGCCGGTGGCGTGTCCGGCCGCGGTGGGGGCCGGCGGAGGGGCGAGGGGGCGGCGGGCCCGCGCGGCGAGCCCGTGCCGGGTCCGTGCGCGTGCGGTGACCCTGTGCCGGGTCCGCGCAGTGACCCCGTACCCGGTCCGTGCGGCGGTGCGGCCGGGTGGGCCTCGAACATCGGGCCGGATGGCCGTAGCATCCGGCCATGCCGAATGGTCAGCACGGTCCGTCGTCCAGCCAGCCCGCCGGAGGCCAGTGGTACCCCCCGGAGTGGCCCGACCGCATCCGCGCGCTCGCGGACGGCGCGCTCACCCCGGTCCCGCCCAAACGCGCCGCCACCGTGATGCTGCTCCGCGACACCCCCGCCGGCCCGGCCGTGCACATGCTGCGCCGCCGTGCCTCCATGGCCTTCGCCGGAGGCGCCTACGCCTACCCCGGCGGCGGGGTCGACCCGCGTGACGAGGACCGCCGCATCGGCTGGGCCGGCCCCGGCCTGGACGCCTGGGCGGACCGCCTCGGCACCGACGCCGCCACCGCCCAGGCCATCGTCTGCGGGGCCGTCCGCGAGACCTTCGAGGAGGCCGGCGTACTGCTCGCCGGGGAGACGCCCGCCACCGTCGTCGGCGACACCACCGGTGACGACTGGGAGGCAGACCGCGAGGCCCTCGTGGCGCGCGAGCTGTCCTTCGCCGAGTTCCTGGACCGGCGCGGCCTGCTGCTGCGCTCCGACCTGCTCGGGGCGTGGGCCCGGTGGATCACCCCGGAGTTCGAGCCCCGCCGCTACGACACGTGGTTCTTCGTCGCGGCCCTCCCGGAGGGCCAGCGCACCCGCAACGCCTCCACCGAGGCCGACCGGACCGTCTGGATCCGCCCTGCCGAGGCGGCCGCCCGCTACGACGGGGGCGAGCTGCTGATGATGCCGCCCACCATCTCCACCCTGCGCTCCCTGGAGCCCCACGCCAGCGCCGCCGCCGCGCTGACGGCGGCCGCCGCGCAGGACCTGACGCCCGTACTGGCGCAGGCCGCCCTCGTGGACGGTGAGCTGGTGCTCAGTTGGCCGGGGCACGACGAGTTCACCAAGCGCGTCCGCCCGGGAGGCACCGCATGACCGACGCCGCCGTACTCCCCGGCCAGCCCCGCGGAATGGTCTCCTCCGGGCCGGCGACCGTCCGTGCCGTCAACGTCCTGGCGCCCAATGCCTCCGCGATGACCCTGGACGGCACCAACACCTGGCTGGTCTCCGAGCCGGACTCCGAGCTGGCCGTCGTCATCGACCCCGGCCCGCTGGACGAGGTCCACCTGCGGGCCGTCATCGCCACCGCCGAACAGGCCGGCAAGCGCGTCGCGCTGACCCTCCTGACCCACGGCCACCCCGACCACGCCGAGGGGGCCGGCCGCTTCGCGGAGCTGACCGGGACGAAGGTCCGCGCCCTCGACCCCGCGCTGAGGCTCGGCGACGAGGGCCTGGCCGCCGGGAACGTGATCCGCACCGGTGGCCTGGAGCTGCGAGTCGTGGCGACGCCCGGCCACACCGCCGACTCGCTCTGCTTCCACCTGCCCGCCGACCGGGCCGTCATCACCGGTGACACCATCCTGGGCCGCGGGACGACCGTGGTCGCGCACCCCGACGGCCGCCTGGGGGACTACCTGGACTCCCTGCGCCGCCTGCGCTCCCTCACCGTCGACGACGGGGTGACCACGGTGCTCCCGGGGCACGGGCCGGTCCTGGAGGACGCCCAGGGCGCCGTCGAGTACTACCTGGCGCACCGCGCCCACCGGCTCGCACAGGTCGAGACGGCCGTGGAGAACGGCTTCGTCACCCCCGAGGCGGTCGTCGCGCAGGTCTACGCCGACGTGGACCGCTCGCTCTGGCCCGCGGCCACGTGGTCCGTACAGGCACAGCTGGAGTACCTTCGTGATCACGGACTGATCCCGGGGGGACCTGAATGAACACCCTGTACGTACTGCTCGCGCTGCTCGCCGCGGCCGGCTGGATCACTTCGACGGTGACCCTGCGCATGCGCGCCCTTGCGGACAGGGCGGACCGGCTGGAGCGCCGCCTGGGCCTGGTGCTGGACCACCTGGGCATCGAGGAGCCGGAGCCGGCCGGGATGGACGAGGTGCGCGCGCTGGCGCGCGACGGCCGCGACGTCTCGGCGATCAAGCGGTACCGCGAGATCACCGGCGCCGGTCTGGCGGAGGCGAAGCGGGCCGTCGACGCCCTGGCCCCGGCGCGGAGCGCGTAACGGGCTCCGCCGCGGCCTGCCGGCGCAGCGCCTTCGTACCGTGCCGGGCGGTGTACTCGTCGGCGAGCCACGGCCCGAGGTCCTCGACGTACCGGCGCACCACGGCAGGGTCCTCGACCGGGGCCAGCGCCACGACGGCCGCCGCCCGCATCTGGTCGGCCCGCTGCGGGTAGTACCGGGCGAAGACCTCCGCGGACTCGGTGAGGTCGCTGGTCCAGCCGCCCCAGCGGGGCATGACCAGGGTGAACCCCGTGCGCACGAGGTGCCGGGCGAAGGCCCGGCTCAGCCGGCGGTAGTCGGCCGGTTCCGAGGCGGCCTCGAAGCGTTCGCGCCAGCGGGGCAGTACGCGGGCCAGGTCGCCGTTGGTCTCCCGGGCCAGGACGCTGTCCGGCCGGTACCGGGGCAGGTGCTCGGCCAGGTCGTCCCCGAGCAGCGGCGTGCACAGGCAGGCCAGGAACCAGCCCAGGTCGTGACGTTCCCGCTCACTCAGCAGCCGGTCCTTGCCGTACAGCAGGACGCCGACCCCGTCGATCTCCGGGAAGTCCTGGTCGAGTCCCTGGCCCAGCACCTCCGCGATGTCGCGGTCGTCGTGGGCGGGCTCGTCGTGCAGGGCGATCAGCAGGTCGAGGTCGGAGCGGCCGGGGCGGGCCGTGCCGCGCGGCACGGACCCGTAGAGGTAGGCGCTGTGGAGCCGGCTCCCGTAGGCCTCGGCGATCCGGCCGCGCGCGGCGGCGACGAGGCCCGTGAACGCGGGCTGGATCCGCCCCAGGGACCCCTCCCGCTCGAAGTACCCGTACGCGTCCAGACCCCGGTTTTCCATGATCCCTACTGTGCCCCTTCCCGGGGGTCGCCGCGGAGCCGTTTTCCGGGGCGGGCCGGACGCGCGGAGGGGCCCCGCCCGGCTTCCGGACAGGACCCCTCCACGACCGCGCCGGAGCGCGGCGGCCGACGCCGGTGGCGTCAGCGCGAGCGCTTGGCGAGCCGCTCCACGTCCAGCAGGATCACGGCGCGCGCCTCCAGGCGCAGCCAGCCGCGGCCCGCGAAGTCGGCCAGGGCCTTGTTCACGGTCTCGCGGGAGGCGCCGACGAGCTGGGCGAGCTCCTCCTGCGTCAGGTCGTGGACGACGTGGATGCCCTCCTCCGACTGCACGCCGAAGCGGCGCGACAGGTCGAGGAGCGCCCGGGCCACACGGCCCGGAACGTCGGAGAAGACCAGGTCGGACATCTGGTCGTTGGTCTTGCGCAGGCGCCGGGCGACGGCGCGCAGCAGCGCGGTCGCGACCTCGGGCCGGGCGTTCAGCCACGGCTGCAGGTCACCGTGGCCGAGGCCGAGGAGCTTGACCTCGGTCAGCGCGGTGGCGGTGGCGGTGCGCGGACCCGGGTCGAAGAGCGACAGCTCGCCGATCAGCTCGCCGGGGCCGAGGACGGCCAGCATGTTCTCGCGACCGTCGGGGGAGGTGCGGTGGAGCTTCACCTTGCCCTCGGTCACGACGTAGAGCCGGTCGCCGGGGTCGCCCTCGTGGAACAGGGCGTCACCGCGTGCGAGCGTCACCTCGCCCATGGAGGCGCGGAGCTCCGCGGCCTGCTCGTCATCGAGCGCCGCGAACAGCGGGGCGCGCCGCAGAACGTCGTCCACGAGTCTCTCTCCTATGTCGACCAGCTCAGGGGACCGGTCTCCCATTTTGCCGGACGGCTCAAACAGTGCGATCAATCACTACCAAGGATGCCGGACGGACGCCCGTGCTGTGTGGTGAGCGGCCGATCGGGGTGGTGTTACCTGAGGTCCGGGCGGGTGTCGGCGCCCGGCCTTAGGCTGGCCGGGTGTCCAATAAGCCGGTGAGAGCACAGGCCAAGGGGTCCGCAGGAGTGACGGCGGCCCAAAATTCAGCCGTGGGCGAACAAGCCCCCGGGGAGGCGTCCGGCGGGTCCCGGCCCGCCCCTCAGGGCAAAGCTTCGGCCAAGAAATCGCCGGGCGCGGCGGCGCGCGCGACCGCGGACAAGACGGCGCCGGGGGCCGCGCCGAGGACCGCGTCGACGGCCGTGAACGGGACCCCGGCGGCCTCCCGGGTGCCCGCCCCCGCTCGGAGCACCGGGATGGGCAAGGCCGAATCCCGCCTGGCGATGGTCCGGCGGGCCCGCCGCATCAACCGGGAACTGGCCGACGTGTACCCGTACGCCCATCCGGAGCTGGATTTCCGCGATCCCTTCGAGCTCCTGGTCGCCACCGTCCTGTCCGCGCAGACCACCGACCTCCGCGTGAACCAGACGACCCCCGCCCTCTTCGCCGCCTACCCGACGCCCGAGGACATGGCCGAGGCCGTACCGGAGGAACTGGAGGAGCTGATCCGGCCGACCGGGTTCTTCCGGATGAAGGCCAAGTCCCTCCTCGGGCTTTCGCAGGCCCTGCGCGACCGCTTCGGCGGCGAGGTCCCCGGCCGGCTCGAAGACCTGGTCACCCTGCCCGGCGTGGGCCGCAAAACGGCGAACGTGGTCCTCGGCAACGTCTTCGGGGTCCCCGGGATCACCGTCGACACCCACTTCGGGCGCCTCGCCCGCCGGTTCAAGTGGACCGAGCAGGAGGACCCCGAGAAGGTCGAGGCGGAGATCTGCGCGATCTTCCCCAAGAGCGAGTGGACGATGCTCTCGCACCGCGTCGTCTTCCACGGCCGCCGCATCTGCCACGCCCGCAACCCCGCCTGCGGCGCCTGCCCCATCGCCCCGCTCTGCCCTGCCTACGGGGAGGGCGAGACGGATCCGGAGAAGGCGAAGAAGCTGCTGAAGTACGAGAAGGGCGGCTACCCGGGCCAGCGCCTGTCCCCGCCCCCGGACTACCCGGGCCTCCCCGCCTCCCCGTCGGGAGCCCGTACGGAGCCCTGAGCGCGACCGGGGGCGTACGGCCGGACGGGCCGGGCCCACCGGCGGGGGGGGGGGGGGGGGGGGGGGGGGGGGGGGGGGGGGGGGGGGGGGGGGGGCGCGGCGCCGGCGCCGCGGCCCCGCGGCGGGGGCGCCCCCCCCCCCCCCCCC
Organism: Streptomyces sp. AB3(2024); assembly: GCF_041862025.1. NCBI lineage: Bacteria > Bacillati > Actinomycetota > Actinomycetes > Kitasatosporales > Streptomycetaceae > Streptomyces > Streptomyces sp. AB3(2024). The sequence goes on along the minus strand of NZ_JBGWAB010000020.1, from coordinate 5,592 downwards.
CCCCCCCCCCCCCGCCGGAACGAATCGGTACCCGGACCGCGTTCAGCGGTGTGGGAGAGGGTGTTCACGGAAGAACACGGACAGGGGTGCCTATGACGCGCGGTACACAGGACGAGACCACGGCCACCACCCGCGAGGGCGACGGCCTGGTCCTCAGCACCGAGGGGCTGCCCGCCTGGCTCGATCCGGTCGTGGCGGCGGCCCGCACCGTCCGGCCGCGCCAGCTCAGCCGCTTCCTGCCCCCCGAGGACGGCGGGGGCCGCCAGTCCGCCGTGCTGATCCTCTTCGGCGAGGGCCCGCGCGGCCCGGAGCTGCTGCTCCAGGAGCGCGCCGGCACCCTGCGCTCGCACGCCGGCCAGCCCTCCTTCCCCGGCGGCGCCCTCGACCCGGAGGACGGCGATCCGCACACCAGCGGCCCGCTGCGCGCCGCACTGCGCGAGGCCGAGGAGGAGACCGGTCTCGACCCGGCCGGCGTCCAGCTCTTCGGGGTGCTGCCCCGGCTCTACATCCCGGTCAGCGAGTTCGTCGTGACCCCGGTGCTCGGCTGGTGGCGCGAACCCTCCCCGGTCGGCCCGGTGGACCCCGCGGAGACGGCCCGGGTCTTCACGGTGCCCGTGGTGGATCTCACGGACCCCGCCCACCGGGTGACCGTGGTCCACCCCAGAGGCCACCAGGGGCCCGCCTTCACCGTCGAATCGGCCCTGGTCTGGGGGTTCACGGCAGGGGTGATCGACCGCATCCTGCACTTCGCGGGCTGGGAGCGCCCGTGGGACCGCTCACGTCAGGTCCCACTCGACTGGCACGCATGAGACGGTGACCCTCGTGAACGTGCTGGACATCCTGTTGCTGGTCGCCGCCGTGTGGTTCGCGATCGTGGGCTACCGCCAGGGGTTCGTCGTCGGCATCCTGTCGGTGATCGGCTTCCTCGGCGGTGGTCTCGTCGCCGTGTCCCTGCTGCCCCTGATCTGGGACCGGGTGACCGACAACGGCACCCAGGTGACCACCACCGTCGTCGTGATCGCCGTCGTCGTGATCATCATCTGCGCCTCGATCGGCCAGGCCCTGACCACCCATCTGGGCAGCCGCCTGCGACGCCACATCACCTGGTCGCCCGCCCGCGCGCTCGACGCGACCGGCGGGGCCCTGGTGAACGTCGTCGCGATGCTGCTGGTGGCATGGCTGATCGGCTCCGCACTCGCCGGGACCTCGCTGCCCACGCTCGGCAAGGAGGTCCGCAACTCCAAGGTGCTCCTCGGCGTGTCGCGCGTGCTCCCCGCGCAGGCCAACACCTGGTTCTCGGACTTCAGTTCCACCCTCGCCCGCAACGGCTTCCCCCAGGTCTTCAGCCCGTTCTCCAACGAGCCGATCACCGAGGTGAAGGCGCCCGACCCGGCCCTCGCCCGCAGCGGCGTGGCCGAACAGGCGAAGCTCTCCATCGTGAAGGTCGTCGGTACGGCGCCCAGTTGCAGCAAGGTCCTGGAGGGCACCGGCTTCGTCTTCGCGCCGGGCAAGGTGATGACCAACGCCCACGTCGTCGGCGGCGTCCTGGAGCCCACCGTGCAGGTCGGCGGTGAGGGCAAGCTCTACGACGGCAAGGTCGTGCTCTACGACTGGGAGCGCGACATCGCCGTCCTGGACGTGCCCAAGCTGCGCGCCCCGGCCCTGGAGTTCACCGAGAAGGACGCCACGAGCAGCAGTGACGCGATCGTCGCCGGCTTCCCGGAGAACGGCGCCTACGACGTCCGAGCGGCCCGGGTCCGCGGCCGGATCAACGCCAACGGCCCGGACATCTACCACCGGGGCACCGTCCGCCGCGACGTCTACTCGCTCTATGCGACCGTCCGCCAGGGCAACTCCGGCGGCCCGCTGCTGACTCCCGAGGGCCGGGTGTACGGGGTCGTCTTCGCCAAGTCGCTCGACGACCCGAACACCGGTTACGCCCTGACGGCGGACGAGATCCGGGACGACATCCGCCTCGGCAAGACCTCCAGCCGCCGGGTCGACACCCAGGGCTGCGCCCTCTGACACCCTCTCCGGGCCCCTGCCGGGGCCCGGGGCGGTGTCCTACATGCGTGGATGGCGCAGCCGCGCCGAGACCCAGCGGGCGCGGCGGCGCAGGATGCGTGGGATCCCCAGCCGGGGGTCGTGACCGTCCCGGCCGGCCCTGTCGTGCGTGCCCGGCGCTGTGGCCGAGCGGCGTTCGCGTGCGGTGTCACCGTGGTCGTGCGTCCAGCCCATACAACGAGCTGTGCCCGGGGCCCAGGGTCCGTAACCCCCCGGGGGGCGGCCAATTGGCCTATGCGCCGGGCAATTGAACGACCGTAAGACAGTCGTACGAAGTGGCTGCCGCTCCGTCAGCTGCCCTCCAGGGTCCCGGGGATGGCCCGCCGGCGGCCCGTCAGCGGTCGGGTTCCGGGTCCTTCAGCCAGTTCACCAGCTCGGTGGAGAAGGCCACCGGGTCCTCCTCGTGGGGGAAGTGCCCCAGTCCGTCGAAGAGCCGCCAGCGGTAAGGGGCTTCGACGTACTCCCCGGAACCGGCGGCGCTGCGGGTGCGCATCACCGGGTCCAGCGAGCCGTGCAGGTGCAGCGTCGGCACCCGTACGGGCCGCTTCATCCGCCGGTAGAACTGGAGCCCGTCCGGCCGGGCCATCGAGCGCATCATCCAGCGGTACGGCTCGATGGAGCAGTGCGCCGTGGACGGGATGCACATGGCCCGCCGGTACACGGCGAGGGCCTCCTCGTCGGCGCCGTCCGCCTGCAGCCGCGGCCCGGACCACTCCCGGATCATCTCCCCCACGAGGGCCCCGTCGTCGGCGACCAGCTGCCGCTCGGGGACGAACGGCCTCTGGAAGCCCCACACGTGGGAGCTGGCCCGGGTCTGACCGAAGTCCGCCAGCATCGCCGAGCGCCAGCGGCGCGGGTGCGGCATCGAGGAGACGACCAGCCGGCGCACCAGCTTGGGCCGCATCACGGCCGCCGTCCAGGCGAGGTAGCCGCCCAGGTCGTGCCCGACGAGCGCGGCGTCCGGCTCGCCGAGGGACCGCACCACTCCGGTGATGTCCAGGGCGAGGTTGGCCGGGTCGTAGCCCCGCGGGGTGCGGTCGCTGCCGCCCACCCCGCGCAGGTCCATCGCCACCGCGCGGTACCCGGCGTCCGCGAGCGCGGTCAGCTGGTGCCGCCAGGTCCACCAGAACTGCGGGAATCCGTGCAGCAGGAGGACGAGCGGGCCGTCGCCGCACTCCGCGACGTGGAAGCGCGCGCCGTTGGCGGCGACGTCCCGGTGGGTCACCTTTCTCCCGCCCGGCACGTCGATCCGGACCGCCGAAGCGGCGGTGGGCGCGGGGCTGGAGTCGGGTGAGGGGGCTGTCATGAAGACGAGCGTGCCACACCCACGGCCTGGTCACTCACCGGCCGCGGATGCGGCTTGACGGTTCCGACGAGCGCGGCGGTCTCCTTGACGGACTCGATCGTCTTCACCGGCGGCTTGAGCTGATTGAACTTCATCCTGGCCAGCAGCCCGGTCAGGCCCGCGAGCAGCCAGAACGCGACGCCGACGATGAGGAAGGACCAGGCCAGGCCGAGCCCGAGGTTGTGGATGCCGTAGGCCGCGGCGAAACTCAGTACGGGGAGGGAGAAGAGCAGCAGCACGCCCGCCACGATCGCGGCACCGCTGCCGATGCCCGCGCGCCTGACGTCCTGCTTGAGCTCGACCTTGGCGAGTGCGATCTCGTCGTGCACCAGGGCCGACATCTCGGCGGTGGCCGAGGCGACCAGCTGGCCGAGCGTGCGTTCGACTCCCGGAGCCCCTTGGTCCACTGCGCTCATCTCTGACTCCCTCTGTCGTCTGCTGTCGGCGGCTGTCCTCCGTCGTCAGTCAGATCATGCCGGACGGTCGGCGCCGCTGCTGGACCCGCCCGGCGCTTCCCGGGTGGATCCACCCGCGGGACCGTGCCCGGCCGGGGCGGCGGCCTCGGCCCTGCGGCGGTGTTCGGCGGCCTTCTCCTCGTAGATCTTTGCCATCCGCAGGTGGTACGCCGGGTTGTCCTGCTCGTAGATGTCCGGGATCCCGTCGGCGTCCTCATCGCGCTCCTCGGCCTCGGTCAGCGACCGGTAGCGGCGGTTGCGCAGCTTGAGCATCACGCACGCGATGACCGCCGCGATCAGGGAGCCGAGCAGGACGGCCGCCTTGATCTCGTCGGTCAGGACGGGGTCCGTGGTGAACGCCAGCTCGCCGATCAGCAGGGAGACGGTGAAGCCGATGCCGGCGAGGGAGGCCACGGCCAGTACGTCGGGCCAGGCGAGGTCCTCGTTCAGCTCGGCCTTGGTGAAGCGGGCGGCGAGCCAGGTGCCGCCGAAGATGCCGACCGTCTTGCCGACGACGAGTCCGAGCACCACGCCGAGGGTCTCGGGGCGGGTGAAGACCTGTGCGATGGCCTTGTCGGAGAGCGAGACCCCGGCGGAGAGCAGGGCGAAGAGGGGTACGGCCAGGCCGGCCGAGATGGGGCGGACCAAGTGCTCGATGTGCTCGCCGGGGGAGTGCTCCTCGCCGTCCCTGCGGGTGCAGCGCAGCATCAGGCCCATCGCGACGCCGGCGATGGTGGCGTGGACGCCGCTGTTGTACATCAGGCCCCAGATGACCAGGGCGAGCGGGACGTACACGTACCAGCCGCGGACGCCGACGCGCAGCAGGAACCAGAAGAGGACCAGCCCCGCGACGGCCCCGCCGAGGGCGAGGAAGTCGATCTCGCTGGTGAAGAACACCGCGATGATCAGGATGGCGAAGAGGTCGTCGACGACCGCCAGGGTCAGCAGGAAGGCGCGCAGCGCGGACGGCAGTGAGGTGCCGATGACCGCGAGGACGGCGAGGGCGAAGGCGATGTCGGTGGCGGTCGGGACCGCCCAGCCGTCGAGCGATCCGTTGCCGAGGGTGTTGACCAGGGCGTAGACCACCGCGGGCACGGCCATGCCGCAGAGGGCGGCGATCACGGGGAGGGCGGCGGCCTTGGGGTCGCTCAGGTCGCCCGCGACCAGCTCGCGCTTGAGTTCGATGCCGGCGACGAAGAAGAAGATCGCGAGCAGGCCGTCGGCCGCCCAGTGCTGGAGCGAGAGGTCCAGGCCCAGGGCGGCGGGGCCGATGTGGAAGGACCTGACGCTGTCATAGCTCGCGGATATCGCCGGGATGTTCGCCCACATGAGGGCGGCGATGGCGGCCGCCAGGAGCAGGACCCCGCCGACGGTCTCGGTGCGCAGTGCGTCGGCGACGAAGCGGCGCTCGGGGAGGGAGAGCCTGCCGAGGAACTTGCGGCGGGTGCTGGGCGGGGGCGTGGCCACGGTGGGGAACCTCCGGGTGGGCGACGGCATGACAAATGCAGTTGCCGACCAGACTTCCCGGCGCACCCTGAGACTCTTTGAACGTCAAATGTTGACGCTTCCTTTACTTTACAGGGTCCGCGCGGTCGTATCGGGTGATCTTCACCTTAAACGGGAGGAGGGGGGGGGGGGGGGGGGGGGGGGGGGGGGGGGGCGCGCCCCGCCCCCCGCCCCCCGCCCCCCCCCCCCCCCCACACCCCCCCCCCCCCCCGGCGCGGCCGC